>JAZUFP010000074.1:0-8404 GCA_045640765.1 Acutalibacteraceae bacterium | reverse complement strand
TGCTTGCCGGCGGCGCTTCGGCGGAAGAACCCGAAGAACCGGACGAGCCGGAAGAACCGTTGGATGAGACCGTTCACAATTTGTCTGAGTATCACAATTTCAACGGAAATAACGTAACACTGAACAGCACGAATAAAATATTCACTTCCGATACCGCCTGCGGTTATAACCGCAAAGTCCGTATTGATATGCAGACCGTAACCGATACGAACGGGGACCTGTATGTGTTGATCGGCAGTTACGGTATCCGTTTGCGCGGCGGCGCGTTCCGTATTGCCAAAATGAATATTGCCGGCGTTTACGATGAACTGACCCGTGCGGACTATGTATACCAGTGTTCCCAAAACGTCTTTGATGACGGCAATCATTATCTGCTCCTGTGCGTCGAGGAAACCGGCGGCAAGATCATCATTGACGTGGAAGTTTACAGACTGGACGGCACGCTTGAAACCTCTTATTCTTATGAAGTCGGCAGTTTCCGCGGTAAGGAAATGCCGGATTTCGGACGCATTTCTGGCGAGATCGCTTCCGAAAACGCACATGTCACGATCGTTGCGAACGACAGTTCGTTGGGTACGATTTCTGCGATCATTAAGGCAAACTGATAAACGTATTCACGGGTTTTCTTCGGAAAACCCGTGTTTGTCGTTTTGGTACTTGTATTATTACCATTTTAGTTGTATAATATTTTAAATAAGGGAGTGATTTTATGGGTAAATTACCTTTCAGACAAGTTCATCTGGATTTTCATACTTCGGGTGCCATCGATGGGATCGGTGAAGCTTTTGATAAAAAGGAATTCCAAGAAACATTAAAGGCGGGACACGTAAATTCGATCACGCTGTTTTCAAAAGGACATCACGGCTGGTCTTATCATGAAACGACGGCAAACCGAATGCACCCGAATCTGCGGTTCGATCTGTTGACCGCCCAGGTGGAGGCCTGCAAAGAGATCGGCGTGCGTACCCCGATTTATATTTCGGCCGGCATTGATGAAAAGGAAGCGAATAAACATCCCGAATGGGTCATTAAACCGACACCGGACGCCCCGGTGGATTTTTTGACTTCTGCCGGGTTTCATCTGCTTTGTTTCAATACGCCGTATATGGATCAACTGGAAGCCCAGGTCGAAGAGGTCATGCAAAAATTCCACCCGACCGAAATCTTTTTGGATATCTGTGACGTCCGTGTCTGTTATTGCAATCACTGTATTCAGTCTATGTATTTGCGCGGCATGGATCCGCAAAACCCCGATGACGTAAAAGCGTGGGGAGAAATCGTTTATAAGAACTATGCACAGCGCATTGAAAACGCCGTACGTAAATATGATCCGGACTGTGCCGTTTTCCATAACGCCGGACGCATTATGTTCGGCCGCCCCGATATTTTCGGATATAATACGCATTTGGAACTGGAAAGTCTGCCGACCGGCGGCTGGGGATACGACCATTTTCCGCTGACGGCGGCGTACAGCCGTACCGTGGACCGTGAATATCTCGGTATGACCGGTAAATTCCACGGAACGTGGGGTGAATTCGGCGGATTCAAGCACCCGAACGCACTGCGCTATGAAACCGCGCTGTCACTTAGTTTGGGCGCGAAATGCTCGATCGGGGATCAACTGCATCCGTCGGGAAAGATCAATCGGTCGACCTATGATCTGATCGGCGCGGCATATAAAGAGGTAGAGGAAAAAGAGCCGTGGTGCGACGATGTGACCGCCGTTGCCGACGTTGCCGTTATCAGCGCCGCTGCTGCCAATAACCGTGTGGAACCCGGTATGGATCCTGCGGACGTCGGGGCCAACCGCATTCTGCTGGAAAAGAAATATCTATACGATTTTATCGACCTGAACGGCGATTTCGGAAAGTACAAATTGCTGATTCTGCCCGATACGGTCAAGGTCGATTCCGCATTGAAAGAACGCCTGCAAACCTATCTTGATAACGGTGGAAAACTGTTGCTTTCCGGTGTTTCCGGTACCGAGGACGGGAAAGGGCGGATCCTGAATACGACTGTCACGGTCGGTGATAAGAATGCGTTTTCACCGAACTATTTTGTGCCGGCATCGGCGGATGGCTTTGTCAACGGTATTACCCAATACGTTATGTTTACGGATAATTATCACGTTGAAGCCGAAGATGATTTTGAAATTCTCGGCAGCGTGGCAGATCCCTATTTCAATCGTACACCGTTTCATTTCTGTTCGCATCAACATACGCCCGACCGACCGGGAACGGGAAGACCGGCGGTGTTGTGCGGTGAAAATATCGGCTATATCGCGTGGAATGTATTTTCGGAATACGCCACGAATGGAATGCTGCATCTTAAAGAAATGGTCTCGCTGCTGCTGGACCGCCTGATCGGTACACAGCGTACTGTCCGTGTTTCAAATTTCCCGGATCGCGGCGTTGTTACGCTGTTGAAACAGGAAAAAGAAAACCGGCTTGTCAATCATTTGCTGTTCGCGCATACCAGCGTTCGCGGAACGGATACCGAAGTGATCGAAGATACCGTTCCGCTGTATGAGATCGCGGTCGAAATCAAGTGCGACCGTCCGAAAACCGTCCGTCTTGTGCCGCAGGGAACAGAACTTCCGTTCAACTATGAAAACGGAACGGCTTTCTACACGGTGCCGAAACTGGATATCCACCAGATGATCGAGATCGCTTTTTGAGGTGAAACGGCATGAAAATAGATTTGCACGTGCATTGCGCGCCGGTCAGCGGATGCGCTTCCATCCGGCCCGAAGAACTGGCGGAGCATTATAAATCCGCCGGATTTGACGGCTTTGTTTTGACCAACCATATCAACTTCTGGAACGTTGAGGGAAAAAACGGCGGTCCGCTGGATCTCGGGGAACAGCAGGAACTTTATATCAGTACTTACGAACGTGCGCGTGACGCCGGTAAAAAAATCGGACTTACGGTCATTTTCGGCGCGGAACTTCGGCTGAATCATCCCGACAACGGGTTTGAATACCTGCTTTACGGATTAAGTTACGAATGCTTCCATGAAATGTATCCGGGCATTGAATGGTCGCAAAAGCAGTTGTTTGAATTTTGTCAAAAGAACGATATTGTCTTATCGCAGGCCCACCCGATGCGCTACAATAATGGCGAAGATACGCCCGACCGGGCTATGCTCAACGCAATTGAGATTTACAATCCGGGTCCCGGGCGGACGGCAGATCTTGAAACGACCGGCGCTGCGAACTGGATCACGGCGAAAAAGTATGATTTGCTGCCCACCGCCGGAACGGATCTGCATCATATTGACCTGCATCCCCATTGCGGGATCATCACAAAAACGGATGTTCACGATCAGTTTGAACTTCGTGATATTTTGAAAAAGCGTGAATACGAAGTGTTTCACGATCAGTATGAAGGAGGAAATGAATAATGGCTGAATTTTATTGGAAAGATCGTAAGCGTACCCTGTTTGGTCTGCCTTGGTCGTTTACACGGTATACCATGACGAATGAAAAAATCCTTATTGACAAGGGTCTTTTCACGCGTGTTGAGGATGAGATCCGACTGTATCGCATCATCGACGTTTCTTTGCGGCGCTCGCTGATGGAACGGATCAACGGTGTCGGCACCATCCATTGCTGCTCGGCGGATAAGACCAGCCCCGAATTTGAACTGCGTCATATTAAAAAGTCCCGTTGGGTCAAAGAACAACTTTCCGACCTGGTTGAAGAGGCGCGGCGCGCCAATAACGTGAAAGTGCAGGAATTTGTCCAGAATAGTCTGGATGAAGATCATATACGCTGATTATGGAGTATGGAAAAATGAAAATAATACGTCTTCTTTCGGTTTTGTTGGTCGTTTGTATGCTGATGTCGTGCTTATCCATTTCGGCATCAGCGGCCGTTACGGTCAATCCGCCCGTTGCCGTAAATCGGCAGGCAATTTATCAAAGTCTTGATTTCGGACCGTTCACCGTTGATTTCCCGGACGGTGCGATCATTGATAATATGCAGTATCAAAACGGCGAAACTTTTGACCGGACCGGGGATTATACCCTTTATTATTCAGAGGACGGTTCCTACTACAAGCGTCCGCTTTATCTTTACAAAATGGGTGACGTCAACTGTGACAACACGGTAGATGTTATCGATCTGGTGGTGTTGAAAAAGGTGCTTGCAAAAACACGTACGCTGAATCAAGCCGGCACACACGCCGCCGATTTCAATCTGAACGGAAGAACTAACGCAACCGATGCCGTGCAGTTGAAAAGAAGTTTGCTGACATCGAACGGCTTTCCGGTAACGGCCGTGGCGGATATTGCGGACACGGTCGATTTCACGGTGGACGTGGAATCGGGTCGTGATATTCGCGTGTTGCAGCTGACCGACCCGCAGATCATTGAAAAGGAACAGATGCGCCCCGGCCGCGGCGGCGTTGCGGACCGCTGGTCAAGGAATAATAAAGACGCGGAATACCATAACTATGTTCGTAAAGTCGTTGAAGAATACGATCCCGATCTGATCATCATGACGGGGGATGTCGTCTACGGTGAATTTGACGACAGCGGCGCTTCCTTGCAGGAATTCATTTCCTTTATGGACAGCTTCCGGATCCCGTGGGCACCCGTTTTCGGGAATCACGATCAGGAAAGCGCCAAAGGCGCCGACTGGCAGTGCGATCAATTGGAAGCCAGCCCGTACTGTCTGTTCAAACAGCGTACCCTTACCGGAAACGGGAACTACACCGTCGGCGTAAAACAGGACGGCGTATATAAACGTGTGTTCTTTATGTTGGATTCCAACGGCTGCGGATCGGCACACGCCAACTCCGTCGCCAACGGCCATACAAAAACCAGTGCCGGTTTCGGTCAGGATCAGATCGACTGGTATACAAAGCAGGCGGAAAAGATCCGCTATGCCGAGCCGACCGCACATCTTTCCGCCGCATTCCATATTCAGTTCTACGCGTTTGCCGATGCCTTTAAGCAGTATGGATTTACCAACAGCGGAACGACCGAAAATCCCATCAATATTGACGCGATCGAAGATGCCGCGGAAACCGATTTCGGTTATCTCGGTCGGGACCTGAAAGGCCCGTGGGATAATGAACGGAACGTTTTTTACGGCATGAAAGCCGCCGGATTTGATTCGTTCTTTGTCGGACACGAGCATTGCAACAGCGTCAGCGTTATGTATCGCGGCATCCGTTTTCAATACGGCTTGAAGTCTTCCACCTATGATCGCGCCAATTATCTGAACGCAGACGGAACGGTGACGGGGACTTTTGATAAACCGATGAATCCCATCGTCGGCGGTACGGCCATTCCGCTGAACGCGGACGGTTCGTTGGGTCAGCCATATTGTATATATTATGAAGCGTCAAGTGCACCGATCCCGCCGGAACCACTGCCCGAACCGATCGGCAGTGACACCTATGATTTCAATGACATTGATTTTGATACCGGATTTATCGATACCGGTATTTGCGCTTCGGGTTACGTCTGTTCCAAAATGAACGATCCGTCCGCCGCGCCGAGTGGCAGTACGGGGGACGTTTATTCCCGTAATAACTGCGATTCCAACGGTATGGCGACCGTCGCGATCGGATTTGACAAGCCGATCGACCTTAAAAAGATCGCTTCGCTGAAACTGCGGATGTACGTACCGACCCATTCCGTATCTGCCGGAAAGAAGGCATTGCTGCGTCTTTTCAGCAGTGAGGTTTACGATTCGATCCAGTACAGCGGTAACTTTACCGATGTCGGCGGGGAATATGATAAGTGGGTGGAGATCGACCTGCTTCCGTTGCTGCGTTCACGTACCGGTGCGGGCAGCTGGGCGAATCTGATCATGGATAACACCCTGCAAAAGTTCTTTGTGACTTACCGCTTTTATTCTGCTGATACCGCGGCAAAGTGTTATTATGACAGCGTGATCATCGATTATTTGGACGAGGATTATTTCGTTACTGCCGGTGAAGATGAACCGCAGGAACCGATTTCTGAAAACTGTGACGTTTATGATTTCAACGGAACGGATTTTGATACGTCGTACGTTGATACCGGTATTTGTGCTTCCGGTTTCATCTGTTCCAAAATGAGTAATCCGTCCGCCGCGCCGAGCGGCAGTGCGGGGGACGTTTATGCCCGCAACAACTGCAATTCCAGCGGTATGGCGACCGTACCGGTCGATCTTGGCGGGATCGACGTGTCCAAGATCAAGTCCTTAAAAGTTCGTATGTACGTACCGTCCCATTCGCTGACCTCCGGCAAGAATGCACTGCTTCGCTTGTTCAGTGGGGAAGTGTATGACGGGAATCTGCAATTTGAAGGTGCTTACTCCACCGTCGGCGGAAAATATGACCGGTGGGTCGAAATCGATTTACTGCCGTTGATCCGTTCACGCAGCGGCGCAAACAGCGGCAATCCGCTGATCGTCAATAATATTCTGGGCAAGTTTTTTATTGTATATCGGTTCTATTCTCCCGATACATCGGCAATGTGTTATTTCGACAGTATCATTATAGAATATACCGATCCCGGTTATCGGCTTGATTGAAGCGAGGGCAGATCATGAAAGATAAAATTTTGGATCGATGCAGGAAAATATGGTCTTGGTTTATCAGGGTGATGAAAACCGAGCCGGGGGTTGATGCCGCGTTGTTTGTGTCGATGTTCCTGCAATTTATTTTGATTTTCTGCCGCTTGGTGCGGATCTCCATGAACGGGAAACTGGACGGTGAATTTATAAAAGATGCCTGTGATTATACGGTGTTTGAATGTGTCGGATCAATGTACCTGACGGTTTTCGGTGCCATTTTCATTGCGTTGGCGCTGGCGTCGTGTATGTATCTGTTTTTTAAAGATTCTTTTAACGTCGAAGTGCCCGGTTTTGACCGTCTGCATTGGGTATATTACCTGGTTTTTCCCGTGCTTTCCGCTGATTATAATGTCGCGACACTGTTTGTATCGCGTTCTTATTTTCGTCGTTATATCGGGTGGACGAACGAAATCGTTTCCGCTGCGGCGAAAGGCGGCATGAAACTGAAAATGGTATTTACCTTCGGAGGGGTACTTTTGCTGGTGCTTGCCGTTGTGACACTGTTGTTGATCGTCTATAAGGTATACCTCAGGTGCTATCGGCAAAAAACGTCCGAAACGGTATCGATTGAACAAGAAACCGAACCGCAAAACAACGCTTCTTGTTAAAAATTACGAAAAGCCCTTGATTGTCAATTTTTTGTTGACAAACAGGGGCTTTTGTGGTATAATCCGTTATTGCGTGGGATTATGCAAAGATTTCGCGCTAATTTGTGTGCAAGGAGGTGCAACGAATTGCCTACGTTTAACCAGTTGGTTCGCAATGGTCGTGAAACGATCGAGAAGAAAGCCAAGGCGCCGGCGTTGTTGAAAGGATATAACTCCATGAAACGTACGCTGACCGACAAGGATTCTCCTCAGAAACGCGGTGTATGTACTGCTGTTAAAACTTCCACCCCGAAAAAACCGAACTCTGCTCTGCGTAAAATCGCGCGTGTTCGTCTTTCTAACGGTATTGAAGTTTCGGCTTACATTCCGGGTGTCGGCCATAATCTTCAGGAACACAGTGTGGTCCTGATCCGCGGCGGCCGTGTTAAGGATCTGCCTGGTGTGCGTTACCACATCGTCAGAGGTACCCTTGATACGCAGGGTGTCGCAGGGCGTATGCAGGCCCGTTCCAAATACGGTGCAAAACGTCCGAAAAAAGGTGCAAAATAAGAAAGACGAAATCTCTGCTAAGTACAAGCAGTGGTGTTTATATATAGATTTATATAACGCCTTTGCTTGGTACAACGGGAAATTGTCACTCGAGTACCGATGATATCATTATTATGAAGGAGGGAAGTAAAGTGCCAAGAAGAGGCTTTATTGCAAAACGCGATGTATTGCCCGATCCGATCTACAACTCCAAGGTTGTCACTCGCTTGATCAACAATGTCATGCTGGACGGCAAAAAGGGTGTAGCTCAAAAGATCGTTTACGGTGCTTTCGACATCATCAGTGAAAAAACCGGGAAGGATCCGCTGGAAGTTTTCGACGCGGCAATGGAAAATGTTATGCCGTTGCTCGAATGTAAAGCGGTCCGTAAGGGCGGCGCGACCTATCAGGTCCCGTTTGACGTCCGTCCCGAAAGAAAGCAGACTTTGGGTCTGCGTTGGTTGACTCAGTTCAGCCGTACCCGCTCTGAACGTACCATGAAAGAACGCCTCGCTGCCGAAATCATGGATGCCACCAATGGATTGGGCGGCGCCGCGAAGAAGCGTGACGAAATGCATAGAATGGCAGAAGCGAACCGTGCTTTCGCACATTACCGTTGGTAATGGTCTGTCGTAGTGAAAATTAACGGAGGATAATATGCCAAGAAAAGTATCTCTTGAAATGACAAGAAATATTG
>JAZUFP010000073.1:0-1819 GCA_045640765.1 Acutalibacteraceae bacterium | reverse complement strand
ATAACCCATTTTCTGAATGACCGAAAGTTCGTAATCCAACCGTTCGGTCACAGCCGCCGGCAGGGTTTCCCCGTAAATTTTATGTGCCCCTTCCAGACAGCGGGCGCGGAAATATTCGGCATGATCCATTCCGCCGGTATCAAAAAACGGCAATTTAATATTTCCGAACTCGAATTCGACCTGACAGCGTTCGGCGATTTTTACCGTATTGGCAAGTGCCTGCGGCACATCTGGAAAGCGGGCTGCCATTTCTTCCGCTGTTTTCAGATAAAACTCGTCGGTCTTGAATTCGATCGGATTTTTCTCGTTGATTTTTGATCCGGTCTGAACACATAACAGTACCTTATGCATAAACGCGTCATCCGCTTCAACATAATGCACGTCGTTGGTTGCGACCAGACCGATATCCAGTTGATCCGCCAGCTTCAACAACAGCGGGCGGATCTTCGCCTGCTCCGGCAGGTCGTGATCCTGCAATTCGATAAAGTAATTTTCTGCGCCAAACGTCCGGCGGTACCAAAGGGCGGTTTCGCGCGCCGAATCGTAATCACCGCGAAGCAAAGCGCGCGGGATCTCCCCGGCGAGGCACGCGGAAAGCGCGATCAACCCTTCATGATACCGTTCCAGCAGTTCACGGTCGACACGCGGTTTGGAATAAAAGCCCTCGACAAATCCAAGTGACACCAATTTGATGAGATTCCGGTAGCCCGTTTCGTTTTCACAAAGCAGAACCAGGTGGGAATATTCGGCGTCCAGCGCACGTTGCTTATCAAACCGACTGCGCGGCGCAACGTAAACCTCACAGCCGATCACGGGGTGAATGCCGCGCTTTTTGGCGGCTTTATAAAATTGGACCGCACCGTACATCACGCCGTGATCGGTAATTGCGACACTTTTCTGCCCTTTGGCCGCGACCGCGTCCAACAGTTGGTCGATACGGCAGCAACCGTCCAGCAAACTGTATTCGGTATGCAGATGCAGATGCACAAAGTCCACGCGACTCCCCCCTTTTCTTTCTATCGTAAAAAATTATTTCTTATACTCTTCGTACAGTTCGGTTAGGCGGCACAAACGATGATTCAACCCCGAAACCGTGATCGGTTCAGGACTTAACCTGCAAAGTTCGTGCAGTGTCGCCTCCGGATGATCGCGCCGCAGAACCGCCGCGATATACAACGGCTGCGGCAAAGTTTCCAAACGTCCCGTTTCCTGCAAATAGGCGATCGCCGTGCGCTGACGGATCGATGCCTCGACCGTTTTGGAAATATTGGCGTTATCACAATTACGCGCCCGATTCATGTTATTTTTGACGCTTTTCAGGATGGTCGTTTCGATCAGTTCCAGACTGCGGTCGGATAAACCCATCCAGGTAAGCAGATTGATGATCGCGTCACTTTTCCGCAGATATACGACATAGCCCGTCCCGCGTTTGGAAAGGGATGCCGGGATCTCGTGTGCGCTCAACAAATCGCGCAGCGCCTCGGCGCGCGGCAGGTCACGCACCGAAAAATCCACCCGGTAGCCGGTTTGCGGATCACTGATATTCCCGCTGCCGAGAAAGGCGCCGCGCACAAACACGGCGGCGGCTTTTTCTTCGGACAATATCTCCGCCGGGAACGGCGATTCGTCGATCCCGAAATCGTATCCCGCCAAAATACGCAAACGGTCGCTTTCGTTCGGCACCGATGCCCGGAAAGTCGGTCGCTTTCCGCCGCCGGTTTCCAATACGGTTTCCGCGCCGTAGGTCAGTTTCAGCAGATCGGCATAATACTTCGCGACCGTTTCGTTTCCCGTCTGCATGGAAATGCGGCGAAAAGAA
>JAZUFP010000072.1:0-1696 GCA_045640765.1 Acutalibacteraceae bacterium | reverse complement strand
GACCGCCGTCTTTTCATAAGGAGGGTTGTCCAACCCGTGGCGGTCAATTCGGTACGCGGGTATTTCAAAACGCTGCCCGCAGTCCGTACATTCGTACATAGAATATGCTCCTTCAAAATCAGTACTTGACAATTACGAAATCGTGTAATATAATTGGTATCAACGGGGCAAGATTATGAAATTTCGTAATCCATGGGTATTATATTATGAAATTTCGTAAAAGTCAAGTGTAAAATTACGAATTTTCATAATTTGTGATTTTTCACTAAAAAGGGGAAAGCAAATATGGAAACGATTTATCCGAGAATTGAAGAACTTTGTCGAAAGCAGGGGGTCACGGTCACCGAAATGTGCCGGGTGTGCGGCATACCGCGTGCCTCGCTTTCCGATTTCAAGATGGGTCGAAAGAAAAGTCTGTCGATGGATACGCTGTCGAAAATCGCGGAATTTTTCGGGGTCAGTGTGGATTTTTTGTACGGAGGTGAATCTTCTGTGCCGGATGAACAGGCGTTAAAGGTCGGTATGTTCGGCGGTGACGGCAACGTGACCGACGAAATGTGGAACGAACTGAAACGGTATGCCCGGTATCTGAAAGAGCGTGAAAATGAAAACAAACAGTCTTTATAATATCGCCGAAAAAAGCGCCGTTCGTGTCGACCGTTTCGGTCTGCCGACCTGCCGTTCGGTGTCGGTTTGGACGGACGGCAGGTGCGCCGTCGCGCTGGACCCATCCCTTTCGGGCGCGGAAGAACGCGTCTGCCTGGCGCATGAACTGGGACATTGCGAAACGATGAGTTTTTATAACCTCTACGCGCCGCTGGACGTGCGCGGCAAGCACGAAAAACGCGCCGACCGCTGGGCGATTCTGCACCTGGTGCCGAAGGCGGCTTACCGCAGGGCGCTGCGGCAGGGGTACACCGAAATATATTCGCTGGCGGAATATTTTGACGTCACCCCCGAATTTATGCAAAAAGCCGTGGAGTATTACACCACGGCATAAGAAAAGCCGAAAGCGGATCGCTTTCGGCTTTTTCGTTGATATTCTCGCTTGACTTTGGGCTGGGGGGTAGAGTATACTTTACTCACCGGTAAAGAACAGGGAATTGTATTTTTTACTTATCCGCAGGGAAACGTAATCGCCGTCCGCGATAATGATGTGGTCGATCAGATTGACCCCGACCTGCCGCAGCGCGGCGGAAACCTGACGGGTAACGTCCGCGTCGGCATCACTCGGCAGTGCCACGCCGCCCGGATGATTGTGTACCATGACCACACAGGTCGCCCGGCTTTTCAGCGTTTTTTCAATGACGGTACGGGTCGAAACGTAGACCGAATTCAAATCACCGCCGTCAAGAAAATCGAAGCCCAGATAGCTGCCCTTGTCGTTCAGATACAGCAGTCCGAAAGTTTCGGCGGTCATGCCGAAATATTTGCCCAGCAAAAATCTGCCGATATCCTCCATCGAGGAATAGCAGGTCGTTGACCGGTTCATTTCATTGGTGTATTCACGGGCAATGGGCAGGATCAGTTTCAGCAGTACCACGTTGCTTTCGGTCAGTCCTTTAAAGGTGATCAGTTCTTCGACCGGAGCGTCCAGTACCTTGCCCAACGAACCGTAACGGTCGATCAGTTCATGCGCCAGCGGATTGGTGTCCCCCTGCGGCAGGCAGAAGAACAACAGCAGTTCCAGTATTTT
>JAZUFP010000071.1:0-2587 GCA_045640765.1 Acutalibacteraceae bacterium | reverse complement strand
TCCATGCCGTAAGAATTGGCAGCCATAACAACGTCGTCAATTCTTTCCAGATCCCTGACAGCAGCAATATCTACGCGGTAGAGTTTTGCCCCAAGTTTTGCGGCAAGCGCGATCTGCTGACTGACGGAAACGGAACCGTACGAGCCATAAGCCCCGTGACCGTTTACGCCCCAGGAAAAGTTCTCGGTATTGGGATAAAGAACCGTATTTCCTTCAGCGTTCACGGGAACTGCTATCGAAACCAACAGCAATCCGAGCACGAGAATCAATGCAAAGATTTTTTTCACTGAATTCATAAATTTACCTCCATGATTATTTATCTGCAATGTGCCAGGGCCGCGTTCCTGTTTCGACCATGAACACAAAACATCAGAAATAAACGATCGATTTACGACTGATCTTTATTTAAGCGATCAAGTTTGCGTTTGGTTATCAGCAGAAGCAGTAACGTCAGCAGAACCAACAGACCGCACCCTATCAAAGAGCAGATCATAATGATCCAATCCAGACCCGTGCCGCGGTTGCCGTTCTTCTTGAAGCGGCGGATGATCTTCCGTACCGTCACGTCGTCCTCCTGCGGATCAACGATCTCTTCACCGGGATCTTCTTCGATCACCGGATCGTCGATGATCACAACGTCCCCGTTATCAACCACCGGCTCGACGATCTCTTCTTCGGTCACGTCGGTATCGACCACGGCCGGCTCTTCTTCGGGTTCATTGATTTCTTCGGGCACTTCCGGTTCGTCGTCATCGTAATCGATATCGGCTTCTTCAATGTCGATCACGATCGGTTTCCGTTTGGAATTCGAGTCATCCGGAAGCGTGAAAGTCGGTGCGGCACGCAGGTTATCCACACAAAGCAGGTAGAAATCATCCGCGTCAAGGGTCGAATGCAGAACGATCATGAAGCAGGAAACGGAAGACAGGTCCGCGTCGCCCTTAAAGGCGCTGATCGGAAGTTCAACGTTGTTCCAGCCCTCGTTCATATTGTTGAAATCCAGCTCATAAACATGATTCTCGGACGTACCGCGGCGGCTGGACGAAAGGATCAGCGACGCCGTCGTCTTGCGCGCCAGTTTGATATCGTCGATCATCATGTCGAAGCGGATGGATTCGGTCTTGGTGAAATCCGCCGCTTTCTCAAAACCGAATTTGAAATTATTTACGTTTTCAAGACTGTTATCCACTTTCAGCGCAATGGATTTTGTGCCTTCTGTCTTATAGTCTGTGGTAAAATAGGGTGCGTTGGAATTCCATGCGCCGAATTCGTCTATCGGAGCGTCACAAGTGGAAATATACCGGGCGTCCTGATCGGGTTTCGCAGGACGGTCGCCTTCATCAAAAGGTACCGACTGTTTCCGGCTGGTCAAACACAAATTATAAATGTAATAACCGTTGCTCGCAACGATCTGATCCAGCATGAACCCGGAAAGTTTGGAAAGTTTACCGTTCATTTCATAACCGGTATTAAAACTTTGCAGATCGACAATTATATGATTCCACTGGTTCGTTGCAAGATCAAAATCCTTAAATCCGCGGCCGGCGTTCTGACCTTTATACGATTCGTCATAGAAGAATAATCTGAACCGGGTGGCAGAGGAAGAAGAATCTACGTAGGCATCAAACTCTAAAAACTGATACTGGGTAGCGTCGATCATATCGACCGGAAGTCTGGTTTGAGCCGCGGCGCCGATACCCGAAAAACACCAGTTCGCGCCTTCAAAATTCTTTTTCAACTCATACTTATTATTCATCGGCGGCACGTCGATATTGGTATAGCAGAGATTGGTAAGAACGTACTGATTGCCTGCCGACATATTGTCAAGTTCATAACCGCAAACATCGTTTTTGTTGCCGCCCATGCCGTAACCGGTATTGAAGGAAGTATTCGCAACGACAATATGATTCCATTTTCCCGGAGTCACATAGAAATCGTAAAAACCGCAGCCCGTTCCTTTTCGGGCAAAGGTGGAATCCAGGAAAAACAGCCGGACATAGTTATCGGTTCCGAAAACGAACATATCAAACTCGGTGAAATCGTACTGCATCATATCGGTCGATTCGATTCTCGCGATCGTCGCGTACGGATCTTTTCCGGTATAGTTGATCTCAACCCCGGTTTCTTTCTTCAATTGATATTTCGTATTCAGTTCGGGCATATCGAGGTTGGTCAGACAGACGTTTTTAACGATCAGCCGTTCCCCGCTCACAAGTTTATCGAAACAGAACCCGTTGACACGCGTGCAATCACCGTTCATACCGTAGCCGGTATCAAACGCGGAAAGCGGAACGATCACATGCTGCCAATCGTTGGTATTGACCGTGAAATCGTAGAATCCTCTGCCGGTATTACTGTTACTGAAAGTTTCATCCAGGAAGAACAAACGCTTCGCACAGCTGCCGCTGTCGGAAAGAATACAGATATCAAACTCCACATAACCGTATTCTTTGAAGTTTACGGTGTCATAGCGCTTGACCGTTGCATACGGATCTTTGCCGGAATAATCCCATTCAATACCGAGTTCCTTTTTCAGCGTAAAAGAATTATTCATTTCGGGGGATTCAATTACGGTTACCGAAATGTT
>JAZUFP010000070.1:0-19574 GCA_045640765.1 Acutalibacteraceae bacterium | reverse complement strand
CCGGTCGCATTATCGTCATAACGTGAAGCGTAAAATGCCTTTGAAAAATCAATGCTTTCCGCCGTAACGATCGGTGCCGCAGCATCATAAAAACTCAAATTACCGTCATCCGTCAGACCTGCGATATCATTTGCCAATTCCGAATCGGTCAGCGGACCGGTCGCAATGACCGAAACGCCGTCGGAAGGTAACCTACGGACAATTTCATTTACAACGGTAATGTTCGGATGATTCCGGATCGATTCGGTAATTGCTTCGGAAAAACGGTCACGATCGACCGCAAGTGCGCCACCGGCGGCGACCGACGCACGGTCGGCGGCCGGTAAGCAGACCGAACCCAAACGTCGCATTTCTTCTTTTAACAGACCGGCGGCGGAATCTATGCGGGAAGCTTTCAGCGAATTGGAACAAACCAGTTCCGCCAAAAGCGGGCTGTGATGCGCGGGGGACATTTTCAGCGGTTTCATCTCGATCAGGCGAACCTCAATGCCGTGATTCGCTAATTGCCAGGCGGCCTCGCATCCGGCAAGCCCTCCGCCGATAACGGTTACTGTATTCATTCTTTCTTATCC
Organism: Acutalibacteraceae bacterium; assembly: GCA_045640765.1. Taxonomy (GTDB): domain Bacteria; phylum Bacillota; class Clostridia; order Oscillospirales; family Acutalibacteraceae; genus UBA737. Next base: position 19,002 of record JAZUFP010000070.1, on the reverse strand, counting down.
GCCGTTGCCTTCTTGGCGGCTTCTTCCCGACCGCGTACACGCGTGGGACATTCAGCGTTCATACAATACTTTCTGCCGCGCAAGCCACGCAGGATATAACTGCCGCATTCCGGACACACGTCACCCGTCGGAATACCCGGTGCCGCGAAATCACAGTTCGGATAATTCGAGCAGCCGTAAAACGTCTTTCCTTTTTTGGAGCGTTTCTTCACCAGCTTGGCGCCGCATTTCGGGCACGGTTGTTTGATTTCATCCGCCGGAAGCGGTTTGGTATTCTTACAGGACGGATAACCGGGGCAAGCCAGGAACTTTCCGAAACGGCCGTTTTTAATAACCATTTTCCGCCCGCATTTTTCACAGACTTCTTCGGTTTCGACATCCGGCACTTTCACACGCTGGCCGTCCAGAGATTTTTCCGCCTGTGTATACAACTTATTGAAATCAGCATAAAAATCATCCATCGTTGCGATCCACGAAAGTTCGCCCGCGCCGATCTGATCCAGTTGTTTTTCGAGCGATGCCGTAAATTTTACATCAAAAATACGTTTGAAGTATTCAACCATAAGATCGACCACTACCGTACCGAGTTGAGTGGGTTTCAACGATTTCTTTTCACGTTCAATATAATCACGCTGTAAAATGTTTGAAAGGATCGGCGCATAAGTGGACGGACGGCCGATGCCGTTATCATCCAGCGCCTTGATCAAAGTCGGTTCGGTGAAACGTGCCGGCGGTTGTGTAAAGTGCTGATTCGGTGCCAGTTCTTTAAGTTTCAGCTGATCGCCTTTCTTCATTTCCGGCAACGCAACGTCATTTGCATCCTCTTCATCGCGGCCCTCTTCGTAAAGAACGGTATACCCGTCGAATTTCACGGAATAACCGCTTGCTTTGAAGAGATAATCCGCCGCGGTAATATCAACCGCCACGGTATCCTGTACGCAAGCCGCCATCAGCGAAGCGATAAAGCGTTCCCAGATCAGACGGTAAAGTTTATACTGTTCCGGTGTAAGGGCACTTTGCACACGGTCAGGAGTCAGCATAACATCGGTCGGGCGAATGGCCTCGTGGGCATCCTGCGCATTATTTTTCGTGCGGAAATAACGCGGTTTCGACGGCAGATATTCTTTCCCGTACCGACCGGTAATATAACGGTTACCCGCGGCACGCGCTTCTTCGGAAATACGAAGCGAATCGGTACGCATATAGGTGATCAAACCGGTCGTACCCACACCCGGGATTTCCATACCTTCATACAACTGCTGGGCGATACGCATGGTACGCTGACCGGTAAAGCCGAGTTTACGGGATGCTTCCTGCTGTAAAGTGGAAGTGATGAACGGCGGCGCGGGTTGTTTATTGCGGGTACCTTTTTTCAATTCGGAAACAACATATTCCGCATTTTCCAACGCCGCGACAATTTCCTCGGCTTCCGTACTGTTTTTGATTTCGATTTTCTTCCCGTCGGCAGTACCGAAAAATTTCGCGCTGAACACGTGACGGTTACTGATCAGGCGCGCGTCCACCGTCCAGAATTCTTCCGGAACAAATTTTTCGATTTCACGTTCACGGTCAACGATCAATCGCAGAGCAACAGTCTGAACACGTCCGGCAGAAAGTCCGCTTTTCACCTTTTTCCAAAGGAACGGACTGAGTTTATAACCGACGATACGGTCCAACACGCGGCGGGCCTGCTGCGCATCGACCAAATTCATATCCAGCTGACGCGGACGGACTATGCCGGCTTTTACACCGCTTTCGGTGATCTCGTTAAAGGTCACGCGGTTGCACTCCGAAGTATCCAGCGAAAGGATTTTTGCCAGATGCCAGGAAATTGCCTCACCCTCGCGGTCCGGGTCGGTCGCGAGCAATACGCCGTCACTGTTTTCGGCGGCTTCTTTCAGATTTTTGATCAAGGAACGTTTATCTGACATGATTGAATATTGCGGTTTGAAATCGTGCTCAACATCCACACCGAGTTTTGATTTCGGAAGATCGCGAACATGCCCCATAGATGCCATAACATCATAGCCGGAACCAAGATATTTCTTTATGCTTTTCACTTTGGTCGGGGATTCCACGATTACGAGTTTTGCCATAAATTTTTCTCCTATCTTACCATGTAATATCCGCCGGGTAAACTTTCAATAAAGCCGAAAATCTCCAACTCGGTCAGCACCGGCAGCAGTACGTCTTGCGAAAGTCCCGTATTTAATAAATCGTCAGCGGTAAATTTTTGCTTATCTAAATAATTATATACTATTTTTGCCTCTTTGGAAAGGGGTTCAGTCGATTTTTTTTGAAACTTTTCATTTTTTTGCGGTTGCGGTGTTTTTTCAAAAGCGCGTTCCACGTCGATTTTATCCGGAAATGACGGTAAATATTCACTGAATATATCCGAAGCGTCCAAAAGTGGCTTTGCCCCTTCACGCAGTAATGCGTTAGAACCGGCATACTGCGGCAAGGTCGGATTGCCCGGAACAACAAATACATCCCTGCCCTGTTCACAGGCGTGACGCGCTGTGATCAACGCGCCGCTGCGCTCCCCGGCTTCCGGAATTCCGACGCCGAGTACCAAAGCGGATAATATCCGGTTGCGGACCTGAAAGGCGTATTTTGTCACGCCTAAGTTCGGTGGGCACTCACTGACAAGGCAACCGCCCTGACGGATTATTTCCTCCCGAAGCGGTCGGTTGACCGGCAAATAATCGTACTGTAATCCGCAAGGCAAAACGCAAACGGTTTTTCCGCCTGCTTTCAACGCACCGGTATGCGCGGCAGCATCAGTACCGAGCGCACCGCCGCTGACAATAACAAACCCCGCAAGAGAAAGCCGTCTCGCCAACGCATACGCCGACTTCTTCCCAAAATCGGAAACTTTTCGCGGTCCGACGATGCAAAAGGACGGCAATTCATCCATATCCGGCAGTTCGCCTTTGCAGTAGATCAGAACGGGCGGATCCGCAATATTACGCAGTCGCGCCGGATAACGCGGATCAAAAACAGATAGCGCCGTAATTTCATGTTCTTTACAGCAAGTCAGTATTTCATCCGCGGCAGTCAGTGTAATTTCCGATTTTCGCCGCAACTGTGCGGGCGTAAACAAACCGCTCTCGATCCACGATTCATCTGATGCCGCATATACTGCCCCGGCGGTTCCGAAATATTCCAAAACGTCACGGACGCGTGCGCTACCGATACGCAAAACCGATTGCAGCCAAACCGCATAGCGCAGTTGCTGACGGGACTGCTCCTCGGTCAAGACAGTCATCGAACCATCTCCCACATAGCGATCGCCGCGGCCGCAGCGGCATTCAGCGATTCAGCTTTTCCGCACATCGGGACTGTGATCCGATCAAAGGCACCTGTCTTTGTCTGCGGTTTTAATCCGTTTGCCTCATTCCCGATCATCAGCATACAGCCGTTTTCAAAAGATATATCCGTTATTGAAGTTGCTCCGGCATCCACCACACAAGCATAAGATTTTAATCCTGTTTCTTTGGCGGCGTCAAGCAAATTTTCTGTCAAATAAAGCGGCACACGCAACAACGTTCCCATCGATGCCCGAAGCGCTTTCGGACTGTACGGATCGCATCCGTCCTTGGTGATGAAAATACCGGAAATACCCAGCGCTTCCGCTGTTCTCGCGATCGCGCCGAGATTTGACGGATCATTCAGATTTTCCAATCCGATATACTTACCGTTTGCTTTGGGCGGTTCTTTTACGTCCGGTATTTTCACAACGGCGAGAATACCCTGCGGCGAATCCGTATCGCTCATTTTCGCGAAAATGTCGTCCGGAACCTGCACGCAAATGGCGGCATTTTCGGCAAAACGAGCAACCGTTTCCGCGTATTTTTCGCAAGCGGTTTGCGAAACGATCAATTTTTCAAAAGGGATATTATTTTCCGAAGCATCGTCGCAGATCCGCAGCCCTTCCAACACAAACAGACCGTTTTTTCGACGGTCTTTCGCGGAAGTTTGAAGAGAACATACCAGTTTTACCAAAGGATTTTCACGGCTTGTAATCATTTGAAAACGGAACAAAACAATCCCTCTTTTTCACAAAAAATCAATACTGTAAAAAGCAAAAAGCCGCCCGAGATTAAAAATCCCGGACGTGCGATTCTTATTTTTCGAGTGCTTTTTGCGCAGTTTTGGCAAGCGTTTCAAATCCCTTCGGATCATTCACTGCGATATCAGCCAGCATTTTGCGGTTAATCTGAACGCCGGCCTTGTTCAAACCGTTGATAAAGGTCGAATAATTCATGCCGTTCATACGGGCACCGGCAGAAATGCGGGTGATCCACAGACGGCGGAAATCACGCTTTTTCTGTCTGCGGCCGATATAGGCATAATTACCGGATTTCATGACCGCTTCTTTTGCGGTCTTGAACAGTTTGGATTTTGCGCCAAAATAACCTTTGGCGAGTTTTAAAGTTTTATTTCTTCTTTTGCGCGTTGCAAGCGCACCTTTTACACGAGCCATTTCAAGTTACCTCCATTCAATTGCCTTACGATTATTTGTAAGGGATCATTTTCTTTACCTTTGCAACGTTGGTTACATCGGCACATACGACCTTGCGAAGATTTCTCTTGCGCTTTGTGGTCTTCTTGTTGAGGATGTGCGACTTGAAAGCGTGTGCACGTTTGACCTTGCCGGTCTTGGTGAGTTTAAAGCGCTTTTTTGCGCCGCTGTGAGTTTTGATCTTAGGCATTTATAATTCCTCCCAAATATTACTTTTCTTTTCCGGTTTTCGGAGCCAGGAACATTAACATGTTGCGCCCTTCCATCTTGGCAGCTTTTTCAACATTACCGGCTTCTGCACAATATTCTGCAAAACGGTTCATGTTATCATAGCCGATTTCGGGATGTCCCATTTCACGACCGCGGAAACGAATGGAAACCTTCACTTTATTTCCGGCCTTCAAAAACTTGATTGCCTGATTGCCTTTGGTTTCAAAATCGTGAACGTCAATACCCAATCCCAGGCGGATTTCCTTGACTTCCACTACTTTTTGATTCTTTTTGGCTTCTTTTTCGCGTTTGGTCTGTTCGTAGCGGTATTTGCCGTAATCCATGATTTTACACACGGGCGGCGTAGCGTTCGGTGAAATGCAAACCAAATCCAAATTCTTGGCGTTGGCGGCATCCTGCGCTTTTGCTATCGGCACAATGCCGAGTTGCGATCCGTCCGAGTCGATCACGCGGACCTCCTTAAAACGGATTCCTTCATTGATGGCTAATTCTTTGCTGCTGATCGTCAAGCACCTCCAAAAATAACAATAGCGTAAGCAGAAAATCCACCTACGCTTCCAAACACAATAACACCCTAAAAGGGCGTACTATGAACCCGGCGAATCGGTTCGCGCAAGGTGAGAACGCGGTAGTTCTGCTTCGTTGTCGAAACTATTATACACCAAATCTGAAATTTGTCAAGTATTTTTTCAAAAAGCATGGACTTTTTCAAAAAACAGTGGTAGAATAATGGAAAATTGCATTAGGAGATCATATTATGTACCGTTATGAAATTCACCTGCACACCTCCGCCTGCAGTGCCTGCGCCTCCTCCACCGCGGAAGAAATGATCGATGCCGCGCATGAAGCGGGATATGCCGGACTCGTTTTCAGCAACCATTTCTACCACGGCAATACCGCAGTAAGCCGTGATCTTCCGTGGCGCGGTTTCATGGAAGTATACAAACAGGATTATCTTGCCGCCAAGCGCTATGCTGAAAAATATGACATGGATATACTGTTCGGCATAGAAGAAGGTATGGGCAACGGTAAGGAAGTTTTGATTTACGGGCTTTCACCGGACACCCTGATCGAATGTTCTGATTTTCTGAATTTCAAATTGCCTGAAATGTCGAAATTCGTTCGTGAAAACGGCGGCATTTTTGCCTGTGCCCATCCGTTCCGCGACCGCTCCTATATTCGCGACCCCGAGGTTCCGCTTGACGCTGAATATTTTGATTTCATTGAAATACATAATCATTTCAACACCGACGAAGAAAACGTAAAAGCGGCGCGCTATGCCGCCGAACACGGTTTGCCGGGACTCAGCGGCGGTGATATCCACTCTGCCGCCAATCTCGGTACGACCGGTCTGGCATTTGAGCACAGGATCCGCACCGAACAGGAATTCGCCGCCGCGCTGAAAGCACGGAAATATATGCTGAATATTGAAGGAAACCTTATACATCCTTAATAACGGCTGAGCGGAGCGATCCCGGATCGCCCCGCTCATTTTTTACGCCGCTTCCTTTTTGATACCGAAAATCAAACGCAGAAAACCACTTAAAAATTTCGGACTTTTCACCAGCACAACCTTCATATAAATCCCCCTTATCTTCCGGAGCAGGCCGTTGCGCCGAGAATGATGACCCATACCGCCAGGATCGCGACCAGGAATCGCAGTGGGCAAAAACAACTCACCAACAGTCCTACAGCAAATGTTATGGCGATAGCACCTTTATTGCCGCGGTGTCTTCTCATAGCACATTCCCTCCCCGTTCGTTCCATACTAATCAAAAACGGCTTGTTTCGTGCAAAAAAATATTGAAATGAAGCAAAAAACGCATTTGCAGGAGTGCAAATGCGTTTTTCTTACTTTTTATTCTGCCACGGTTGAAGAGACTTTAATTCGTTGGTCAATCCACAAAAGCTCTGATGACGTGATTTTTCAATCTTTCCCGCGTCCAAAGCCGCCATGACACCGCACCCTTTTTCGCAGGTATGTGTGCAGGTGGAAAATCGGCACCCGTCCGCGAAAGCGGCAATATCGGGAAAACATTCAACCAAATGTGTTTTGAAATCATAATCAGGAATCATGTCGACCGAAGCAAAACCCGGTGTATCAACGATCCGGCAGCCAAAATCAGTCTCAAACAGTTCCGTATGTCTGGTCGTATGACGACCGCGTCCTAAGCGTTCGCTGACCGCTCCGGTTTCCGCCGTATCACGACCCATTAAAGCGTTCAAAATGCTGGATTTCCCGACCCCCGAATTACCCGCAAAGGCGCAGGTATTTCCGGTCAGCAACCGTTTCAGTTGTGTCAGGCCGTTTCCGTTTTCCGCCGATATGACGGCGGTTGCGAATCCCGCATTGCGATAGATGCACTCCCAATCGGAAAAGTCACCAAGATCACTCTTATTAAACACAATGACCGGTTGTATATTATGATATACAGCCAACGCCGTCAAACGGTCAATCATATACGAATCCGGTGCCGGTGTTTCATAAGCCGAAACAATGACCAAACAGTCGATATTGGCGACCGCCGGCCTGAAAAGGCAGTTTTTACGCGGATAGATTTCATCCACAACGCCGTGAGTATCGTCTGTCAGAGTGATCCGAACCCGATCGCCTACCAGCGGAGACACGCCCGATTTGCGGAAATTCCCTCTTGCACGGCATTCAATGATCCGTTCCGAACATGAAACGTAATAAAAACCGGAAAGCGCCTTAAAGATTACTCCGTCAGCCATCATTATTCCGTTGCTTCACTGCTCGTTGAATCCGAGCCGGAACTGGAACTATTTGTTTTTTCATTTTCCGGTTTGATCGGATGATTGATCGGTTCACTGATCGGCTCATCAATATCATCAGAAGAAGTACCGGAAGTATCGCCAACACCCGAAGTATCGGATTCATCCGGTTTCTCCTCTTCGGGCGGCGGATCAGGCAATTCCGGGAAAATATAAAGTTGCTCCGGCGTATCTTTCAGCGCGCCGTTTGTCACGTTGACCGTGACCTCAAACAAATCTTCCATTTTTCCGTCAATAGAAGCGCGTATTTTCATAGAAGTCCAAACATTGTTGGCGGTTTCCGGCGAATCCAGTTTAAACGCAAGATCTTTAATAACGATTTTATTGCTTAACGGATCAAAAACGATACGCGGCTTACTGTTCAGAATGGGTTGACTTTCCTGGATCGTTATCGATGCTTTATCAATGGTAGGCGCGGAATTGTTCGTGTCCAGCTGGAGCGGCAAATCAAATGATTTATAGGACACATAACCGGAACTCATATAAACGGTGACCGTGCCCTCTTTCTCAATATTTTGTCCGGGCGCAGGAAGCTGTCTGTAAGAAATATCCTTATCGGTATAAGTATCATTCGGCGAAAGATCGATGTTATACTTAAAGGATACTTTCAGCCCCTGATCTTTCAAAATCTTTTCAACATTTTCCGCGTCATATCCGATAACGTTTTCAACTTTTACCGGCTCCGGTCCGTCACTGAAATACACCGTGATAATTTTACCGTAATATGCCGGAGAACCGGCTTTCGGATCCGAACGTACGGCCAGACCTTCCGGAACATCGTCACTGTATTCGTGATCGCTTTCAAATCCCAGACCGATCGATTCCATTTCAATTTTCGCCTGCTGTTCGTTTTTGCCGGAAACATCCGGAACCGGAACCGTTTCCTCGCCCAGACTGATCCAGACTTTGATCTTCGCGCCCTTTTTGACCTCTTTTCCCGCTTTCGGCGACTGGTCAAAAACAGTGCCCGGTTTTTTCTGACTGACAGCTTCCAGCATTACGATGTCGTACTGCTTGTAATAATCGGATTTTTTGATTTCCTCCCAAGTCATGCCCGAAAAGTCCGGACACGCCTGTGCTTTTGTCGTCTTTTTCAGGAAATTCGGCAGGAATATCGCGCCGATCGCCACCAGTACCAACACCAACGTTACTGCCACGCCGGTCAATATCGGGATGATATTATTCTTTTCAACAGTTTCTTCTTCCTCTTCCGTTTCGGAAATCTCTTCAGCATTTTCCGAAACGACCTGATCGTCAGCGTCTTCCGGACCGATCGGTGTATCGACAAATTTTGTCGGAGAATTATCCACAAAAGCGGTATAAGCGAACAACTTTTCCGGATCTTTTCGGAATGCGTCCAAATCGCACAGCATCTCTGCCGCCGACTGATAACGACGTTCCACGCTCTTCTGCATCGCGTGCATGGTGATTTGTTCCAAACCGAGCGGGATCGAGGAATTGACCTCGGTCGGCAATTTCGGTTCCCGCTGCAACTGCATAATAGCCACCGAAACAGCGCTTTCCGCCTGGAACGGCACCTGGCCGGTCAGCATTTCATACAGAATCACACCGACAGAATAGATATCGGCTTTTTCATCGGTATGCTCTCCGCGGGCCTGTTCCGGACTGATATAATGCACAGAACCGATCGCTTTATCAGTAATAGTACGCTGCTCACTGCGGGCAAAACGCGCAATGCCGAAATCGGTAACTTTAATGGTATGATCAGGCAGAACGATGATATTCTGCGGCTTCACGTCGCGGTGCACGATTCCCTTGTCGTGCGCGTGCTGCAAACCTTTCAGAATCTGCACAGCAAAATGAACCGCGTCCCGCCAGCGCAGACTTCCCTGACGTTCTATAAACTCTTTCAGCGTGATACCGTCAATATATTCCATAACGATATACTGAATCAGATCCCCGAAACTGACGTCATAAACCTTAACGATATTGGGATGTGAAAGCATTGCGATCGCTTTACTTTCATTCTTAAACCGGCGAATAAACTCCTCATTGGAAGTGAATTCTTCTTTCAAAATCTTGATGGCTACCGTACGGTCTTCGATCACATCGTGCGCCTTATATACAACGGCCATACCACCGATCCCGATAATTTCCTGTATTTCATAGCGACCGTCCAGCCGCTTTCCGACAAATTTATCCATCACACGTTTTCTCCTTTCAGTCAGCGTTTCGCAATCACGGCGGTAATGTTATCCCCGCCGCCGTTGTGATTGGCGCGCGCCACCAAAGTTTCCGCCAGTTTTTCGGGATCAATATGCTGAACCATATCAAGCAAATCAGATGACTCGGTAAAATTCGTCAATCCGTCACTGCAAAGCAACAGCGTTTGTGTATCATCCAATTCAAAAATGTTGCATTCGGGACAAATATCGTCCGATATTCCGAGCGCTCGGGTAATAACATTCTTGCGCGGATGTTTCTTTGCTTCTTCGGGGGTCAGTTCGCCGCTTTCAATCAGATTCTGGACCACGGAATGATCCCGGGTGATCTGGTGGATGTCTTTGCCGATGATATATGCCCGGCTGTCACCGACGTGTGCAACGGCAAAATTGCTTTCTGCAATGATGACTGCTACGACCGTTGTACCCATTCCGCTGTATTCGGTCTTTTTTTGCGAAAGATCGAATACGGCAATATTCGCCGAACGGATCGCATTTTGCAGTAAAGTAACGTACTGATCCATGCTTAAACCTTCGCGATAAGAACGTTTTACATATTCAGTAATCATTTCCGTTGCGGTTGCGCTTGCGATATTTCCGGCGTTTGCACCGCCCATTCCGTCACAAACGACCGCGAACCACACATTTTTGTCTAATTGCAGGATCCCAAAGGCATCCTGATTGGACACACGTACCCGACCAACATCGGTTTTTCCGTATATTTGCATGGCTACATGACCTCCTTTTCCTTGCGGCGCAGTTGACCGCAGGAAGCGTCAATATCCGCTCCCAGCGTTCGACGAACCGTCGCATTTACGCCGAGTTTTTCAAGCTCGGCCTGAAATTGTAAAATATGTTGTTTGTCCGGCTTTCTGAAAGTGTTTTCCTTTACGGGATTAGCCGGTATCAAATTAACGTGACTTAATAAACCGCGCATCAGTTTCGCAAGTTGTAACGCACATTCTTTTGTATCATTCACGCCTTCTATCAGCGCATACTCGAAAGATATTCGGCGTGTTGTGACCTGCTGATACGCTTTGCAGGCAGACATCAGTTCCTGAATACTCCACCGTTTCGCGACCGGCATGATGGATCTGCGCAATTCATCATTCGGCGCGTGAAGCGAAATTGACAGCGTGATCGGAAGATCGTATTCTCCAAGTTTTCGGATCCCGGGTACCACGCCGGATGTAGAAAGCGAAATATGCCGCAGACCGATATTCATGCCGTTATCATCTGAAACCAGTTTCAGGAACCGGACCGACTGATCAAAATTATCCAGCGGCTCGCCCATCCCCATCATCACAACGTTGGAAACGCGTATATCATTATCGCGTTCCGCCGCCATGATCTGCGACAGCATTTCAGAAGCGGTCAGATTCCGGCTTAAACCGTTCAGCCCGGAGGCACAGAAACTGCACCCCATGCGACAGCCGACCTGCGTGGAAATGCAGACGGTATACCCGTGTTCGTACCGCATCAAAACCGATTCGATCCACTCGCCGTCATACAGTTCGTACAAATATTTGACCGTTCCGTCGATAGCGGACTGCAAACGGCGGACGATTTTTACATCGGCTATATAGCATTTTTCTTCTAAAGATTCCCGAAGACTTTTCGGTAAATCGGTCATTTCGGAAAAAGAAGTGATCCCACTGTGCAGATGCCGAAAAATCTGTCCCGCACGGTAGCGCGGTTGACCGAGTTCAACGAGAAAATCGGTCAATTCGGTCAGGCAAAGCGACTTTAAGTCAATTTTCTGTGAAATTATGATTTCCCCTTTTCAAGAACAGCGCGGTAAAAGCCGTCCGTTCCGTCAATGTGTGGTAAAAAAGTATATTCAGACAGGCAAACGAACTCCGGATGCCCATCAAGAAAGCATTTAATCTGATCTTCGTTTTCTGCGTGCCGAAGCGTGCAAGTGGAGTACAGTAACCGCCCACCCAGCTTGGTATATCGTGCGGCGTTTTCCAATATATTTCGCTGAATCTCAGCCAATTCATCCAGTGAATCCGGTTCTTTATATCTGATTTCCGGTTTGCGGCGCAAAACCCCTAATCCGGAACATGGAACATCACAGATCACACAGTCATATTTGCCTAACTCAGGATCGAAAACTGTGGCGTCGGCAGTACCGGTCCGAATCATTTCCAGCCCAAGACGCTCCGCACCGTCCCGAATCAACCGCACACGTTTTTCATAAAGATCGTAAGAATGGATCACGCCTTTTCCCTGCATTAACAATGCCGCGGCAAAACTTTTTCCGCCGGGCGCAGCGCACAGATCCAGTACACGGTCATTCATTTTCGGAGAAAGAGCGGCAATACTGCGCTGACAAGCCATATCTTCTATATAAAACAATCCGTTCTGATAACACGTGCTGTTTTTAACGTCGATTCCGCCGATCACGCGCAGGGTGTTTTCGTCCGAAACCTGAACTGCTTTGATCTTTTCCTCGGCCAGTTTTTCTATCAGTTCCGCCGGTGTGGTACGCAGCGTATTGACCTGCAAATAAACGGGCGGTGTTTCCAAAGCAGATCGCAAAATCTGTTCAGCGGTATGATTACCGTAATCCGCCGCGAAACCGGACACGATCCATTCGGGGCAGGAAAAGCGCACCGAAAGCGAAGCAATATCGTCGCCGTCCGGCAAGGTGACCGGCTCACGCAAAAAGCGGCGCAATACCGCGTTGACAAAGGCGGCGTTATACCGTTCTTTCGAGGTCTTCACCAATTTTACTGCCTCGTTCACCGCGGCGCTTTGCGGGATCCGTTCCATATACAGCAGTTGATAAAGCGCCGTACGCAGTACGTTTCGGGTAAACGGCTGAACCTTCCGGATGCCCTGTTTGACATAAGCGTTCAGATAATAGTCCAATGTGATTTTTCGATCCAATGTACCATACACAAGCATGGTCAAAAAAGCACGGTCGGCATCGGAAAAGTCATTTTCACGCAGCGTGCGGTCCAACACGATATTGGAATAGCCGCCATCCCGTTCAATATGTGTCAAAACGGTGGCCGCCGTTTTCCGGGCGTTGCTCATGACAGATCCACACACGCGTCTTTTAATTCGGCGTGACCCCGTAACCACTCGGTGGCCGTCATCGCGCGTGAACCCTCCGGCTGGACCGTGATCAGACGAAGCGTGTTTCCGTCACCACAGGCAATTTCAAGGATATCCTCACGCACGAGGAACTGCCCGCCGGAGGCGGCGGTTTTTCCGCCCACGCGGCTTTCCAACACTTTTACACGCTTACCCGACAAAAAGAAATACGCGCACGGCCAGGAATAATAACCGCGAACGGCATTATGCAATTCATGTGCAGATTTTGAAAAATCAAGAAGTGCCATTTCTTTTTTCAAAATCGGAGCATAGGTCGCACCGTCGGGTTGTTTTGTGTAAGTGGCAGTCCCGTTCCGGATTTTGTCGACGGTTTCGACCATCAGGTCCGCCGATATCAGCGATAACCGATCAAACAGTTCTTCGCCGGTTTCCTCGTCACCGATCGGAACGGTAACGGTTGAAATAATATCACCGGTATCCATACCTGCATCCATTTTCATGACGGTAATACCGGTTTCTTTTTCACCGCAGACGATGCACCACTGAATCGGTGAAGCACCGCGATATTTCGGCAATAATGAGGCATGCCCGTTAATACAGCCGTATTTTGGATAATCCAATATTTCCTGCGGCAATATCTTGCCGTACGCCACAACAACGATCAGTTCCGGCGCAAGTTCTTTCAAAAGTTCAAAAGCGCTTCCGTCCCGCAAGGTCTGCGGTTGATAAACCGGGATTCCCTGTTCTTCGGCAAAAACTTTCGCCGGCGGCGGTGTCAGGATATGTTTCCGGCCGACCGGTTTATCCGGCTGCGCGAAAACACCGACAACATCGTGTCCGGCCTCACATAAAGCTTTTAAGGTCGCGACAGAATAATCCGGCGTACCCATAAAAACGATACGCATTATTCGCGCCCCTTTCGCAAATCATTCACTCTGTTTTTAACATGGTCAATAAATAAAACGCCGTCCAGATGATCGATTTCATGACATAAAGCACGTGCTTTTAATTCCTCGGCCTCGATCGTAAAAGTCTTACCGTTACGATCCTGCGCACGAACTTTTACCTTCATGGGTCGTGTCACCGGTTCGTATCGGTTCGGTATCGAAAGACATCCTTCGTCCCCGGTCTGTTCCCCACTGTGGGATAAAATCACGGGGTTGACCAGTTCGAGCAGTCCGTCGCCGGCATCGATCACGCAATAGCGGCGCAAAATACCGACTTGCGGTGCCGCCAGTCCGACCCCGTCGGCATGATACATGGTTTCAGCCATATCGTCCAAAATCTGGTGCAGACGCTCATCAAAGGTCAGTTGCGACCGACAGGTCTTTCTTAAAACGTCATCCCCAATTTTCACAATATTCCGTAAAGCCATAAAATCTTTCCTTTCATCGTCAGACAACCGTTTCCGGATTGATATCCACGGTCACACTGACGTCCTGTTTCAGTTTCACATCGGTCGCCGCGCGCAAAAGATCGCGGAAACGGCGATTATTCTTACATTTCACGGTCAGCCGATAACGGTACCGGTTATTGATTTTCGGCATCGCCGCAACGGTGGGACCCAGAATGATCATTTTTACATCACCGAATTCCCCGTTCAACCGTTCGCGCAAGCGATCAAAAATCTCGCGTGCCGTGCTTTCTGCCAAATCGCGTGACTGTGATTGCACACAAACGACACACAATTCGCAGTACGGCGGGAAGGTCATAACCTTCCGGGTCAAAATTTCCTCGTTATAAAAAGCGTCATAATCCTGCATACAGGCAAGCGTAATAACAGACGCGTTGGGATCAATGCATTGAATGACCGCTTTCCCCGAACTGTCACCGCGACCGGCACGTCCGACCACCTGCGTCAGCAGTGAAAAAGCGCGTTCAAAACTGCGGTAATCCTCACTGAACATCGCCTGATCTGCTCCCAAAACACCGACCAGCGTCACGTTCGGAAAATCCAGCCCTTTGGCAACCATTTGAGTACCGATCATCAGATCGTATTCCCCGTTCGAAAAGGCGGTCAGGTATTTCGCATAGGCATCCCGTGTCATGGTACTGTCGGCATCCATACGCAAAATACGCGCACTCGGAAACAGCGTTTGCAGTTCTTCCGCCAGTTTCTGCGTGCCGACACCCAAGAAGCGAATATTCTCTTCTCCACAGGAAGGGCAGGTTTTGGACTCGACTTCGGAATAGCCGCAGTAATGACACATCAGCCGATGATTGGCGGAATGATAGGTCAAAGACACACTGCAATTCGGGCAGGATGCCACATATCCGCAGGACGGGCAGGTAATATAAGTATTATGCCCGCGGCGGTTCAATAAAATAATGGCCTGCTTTTTATGATGCAGAGTTTCCTCGATCGATTCAAACAATTCACGGCTGATACTGCCGGTGTTTCCGGAAAGCAATTCTTTTTTCATGTCAACCGTTGTTACCTGCGGCAATATAGCATTACCGTAACGGTTATTCAGCCGGAATAATGCATAAGTCCCGTTCTGCGCGGCACTGAAACTTTCCATCGACGGAGTCGCCGAAGAAAGGCACAGCAACCCTTTATGATAAGCGGCGCGGAACTTTGCGATATCCCGCGCGTGAAAGCGCGGACTTTTTTCGGATTTGTAGGTATGTTCCTGTTCCTCATCCATAATAATGAGACCCAGGTTATCAAACGGCGCGAACACGGCACTGCGCGTACCGATGGCGATTTTCGCCTCACCGTTTTTTACACGTTTATATTCGTCCATCCGTGTACCCAGTGACATTGCGCTGTGAAAGACCGCGATCGCATTTCCGTAACGGCTGCTGAAAATACCGATCATCTGCGGTGTCAACGCGATTTCAGGGACCATAAAGAGTACCCCTTTTCCGTCATCAACGACCTGATCGATCAGTTTCAGCAATACGGAAGTTTTACCGCTTCCGGTCACGCCGTATAACAGCGCGGTCCTGATTTTCCCGGTTTGATAGGTTTCATAAAGACCGTCAAAGGCCTTTTGTTGTTCATCGGTCAGTATAATCGGCTGACGTTCCCGCACCTGTTGAAAACGGTAGGAAGTCCGAAAGATTTCCTTTTCGTAACTTTCGGCGATCCCCTTTTTCACAAGAGAATCGATCACCGACAGCGACACACCGGTAAAATACTGCAATTCTTTAACGCAGACCGCGCCCTGCTGAACGATCAAATCGGCAATTTCGCGCTGACGCGGGGTCAGATCGAATTCATCGATCCGGGTCTCATCGCAAATCAACCGTACCCAGCGTTGTGTCAAGTCACCCATACGCCGCACCGGAACAGAAGAACGGTCTACCGCTTGTTTCTTTAACAAAGAACGCAGAAGTGAATCGGCGCTATCAAAAGTTTTTTGCAATTTATCCAGTGATAACTCGCCACTGCTTTTCAGCAGCTGAAAACAGTCGTTTTCTTCGTCGGTCAACAATGATTCCGCCACAAAATCCGGATTGACCGAATAGTAATCGGTCATCTGATAATTCAAACCGGTCGGCAAAAGAGTATGCACCGCGTCAAAATACGTGCAGAACGTATGATCTTTCATCCATTCGCACAACAGCAGCATTTCCTCATTCAATACCGGTTTCTTGTCTGTGACCGAATAAATGTCTTTCAAAGACTTTTCGGTCTCGGCATCCTTTACCGACAAAATCATGCCCTGTCTTTTAGTATCACCCCGACCGAACGGCACCGTTACCCGACAGCCGGGCAGCGCCGTGCTTTTCC
Organism: Acutalibacteraceae bacterium; assembly: GCA_045640765.1. Taxonomy (GTDB): domain Bacteria; phylum Bacillota; class Clostridia; order Oscillospirales; family Acutalibacteraceae; genus UBA737. The sequence goes on along the minus strand of JAZUFP010000070.1, from coordinate 2,465 downwards.
ATTGGTCCGGCACACGGTAACTGTAACGTTTATCGAAAGAACCGGCGGCACCGTCTAATGCAATTTCCGCAATAAAAGGCATACCGATCCCCCCTTAAAATACTTTCAAAAATTACAGTTCTTTTTTGGTTGCCAGTTTATCAATGGCAATGCTGACCGGTTTTTCGATCAGGATCTCTTCCCTTTCCTCCGCTTCCTTGGAAACGGCGCGTGCCTCTTTGGCAACGTCCATTACCAAACGGTAACGGTTATCATAATCTTTGATCAACTTTCCGATAGAGGGATTCAACATAATAGCAACTTTCCTTTCAAAATGTTTATTTCAGTCTAATAATTGATTGATTAAATCGATCTGACGGTCACTGCGGAACCGATCAGTACGGATGATAGACAAAACCTGCTGTACAGCAACGTCGAGATCGTCATTGACGACCGCATAATCGTATGAAGCGGCACAACTGATTTCACGACGGGCTTCGCCCATTCGTTTTTCCAGAATTTCCGCGGTTTCGGTTCCACGGCCGCTTAATCGCTTTTGCAGCACTTCCAGCGACGGCGGCAAAATAAAGATGCTGACCGCTTCCGGCATTTTTTCCCGGATCTGACGAGCGCCGTTTACATCGACTTCCACAAAAATATCTTCCCCGTTCGCAATGCAGTCTTCGACCGGTTTTTTCGGGGTACCGTAATAATTCCCGATATACACGTTATGTTCCAAAAGCGCGTCGTCGGCGATCATTCTTTCAAATTCTTCGCATGAAATGAAATGATATTTTTCGCCTTCCGTTTCGCCGGAACGCATCGGGCGCGTAATTGATGAAATGGAAAACCGGATCTGCGGTTCAGCGGCGAAAACGCCGGATAAAACCGCGTCTTTCCCGGAACCGGACGGGCCGGAAATAATAAATAATCTTCCCTTACGCATCGGATTCCTCCTCGTCTTCCATAGAATCTTCCTCAGCCATTCTGTTTGCCAGCGTTTCCGATTGCAGATAGGTCAGAACAATATGGTCGCTATCCGTAATGATTACCGCGCGGGTCCGTCGGCCATGCGTGGCATCGATCAGCGTGCCTCGTTCTTTGGCATCCTGAATGATTCGTTTGATCGGAGCGGATTCCGGGCTGACGATCGCGATCATACGATTTGCGGAAACCATATTACCAAAACCGATATTTACAAGTTTCATAAAGCGATCCTTTCCGGGTTATTCAAAATTCTGAATTTGTTCACGTATTTTTTCGATTTCGGATTTGATATCCACAACCGTCCGATTGATTTCCAGATCCTGCGCTTTCGAGCCGATCGTATTGGTTTCGCGATTCATTTCCTGAACGATAAAATCCGCCTTTCTGCCGACAGCGCCGCCATTTTCCAGCAATGCCAGCAACTGTTTGATGTGACTGCGCAGACGCACCGTTTCTTCCGCCACGGCGATTTTATCGGCGAAAATTGCCGTTTCGGTCAGCAGACGCTGTTCATCAACCTGCGTATCCCCGATCAGATCGCGAATTTTCTGTTCAATACGCTCCCGATATTCAACGACCGTTTGCGGCGAACGTTCTTCCACGAACGAAACCATATCCAGAATGGCGGCACAGCGGTCCGAAACGTCTTTTTTCAATCGTTCGCCTTCGGTCGCGCGCATGGAAATGAAATGTTCCAGCGCTTCCTCAGCGACCGTCAGCGTGGCGGCAGTAACCGCTTCTTCATCCGTTTCATGGCGCCGGACGGTAAAGAGATCCGGCAAACCGATCAGCGAAGAAACTTTTACGTCGTTTTTCAGTTTATACTGTTTTGCCACCTCTTTCAACGCAGAAATGTACGCATCGGCATAAGAGCGGTTCAACTGTAATTCCACCGTATTGGCGGCACGGTTTTCCACCAACACCGAAACCTCGACCTTACCGCGAGAAATTTTCTGTTGGCAAAACGATTTCAACCGCTCTTCCAAAAACTGATAACTGCGTGGCAAACGCGAAGAAAATTCAAAATATCGGTGATTGACGGATTTGATTTCGACCGTGATATCAAAATCGCCAACTGCCTGTTTGGCTCTGCCAAAGCCGGTCATACTTGCAACCGTAATAATTTCCCCTTTCAGCACTAATAATCCAATATAAATATAATTATAGTTATTGTATCAAAAATATGGCCGATTTGTCAACCTTTCCGACTGTTTTTGTAACTATTTTTAATATCTGTTTTCAGTAAAAAGACAGGCAGTATATCGCATATATTAAATTTCGGAGGGGATTTTTGTGTTTTGGCAGTTATTTATGCAGTTGATCAGCAGCATTTATTATTTGGCGCTTCACGTTACACCGGCCGGATCGTTTCCACCGCCGCTATCCGCAAAAGAGGAACGCAGATTGCTGGAAAAATGCCGCAGCGGCGATGAAGCCGCCAAAAACAGTTTAGTAGAGCACAACCTGCGTTTAGTCGCGCATATCGTCAAAAAATACTA
>JAZUFP010000069.1:0-1983 GCA_045640765.1 Acutalibacteraceae bacterium | reverse complement strand
ACATTTTATCCAAATCATAGAAAGCGCGCTGTTCGCGATTGAAAACGTGAACGATCACGCCCTCATAATCCAAAATGATCCAACCGGTGGCACGTCCCTCAATATGGTGCGGCCGAACGCCGGCCTCTTCCAAATTGGCTTCAACTTCATCAGCAAGCGCACGCACGTGCGTAGACGAGGTAGCCGTCGCGATCAAAAAGAACTCCGTCAGAACGGTCAGATCATCGATCTTGATCGCATTGAGTTCCAACGCTTTTTTCTTGTCCAAAGCATTGGCGGCGATCGTCAGAATTTCTTTATTTTCCATTAGTCATTCTCCTTTTGAGCATGATTTCATTATAGGCGGCAAGCGTATCGGGATGGATGGCAAGATTACGCTCCGCCAGATCCATGACCGTATAGCGTAAAGCATACGCCATTGCTTTATCCATCGATATATCCACCAGTTTTCGCATCACATCAACGTCATCATAATCACGGTCCGCCGATGTAAAATCCGCCAGATAAAGCACTTTGGCAAGCAAAGACATATTTTCCTTTGCTGTTGTGTGATAACGCACAGCATCCAGTAATTCGTCATCATCTATATTCAACAGATACCGGATATATAAGGCGCCGGAAATGGCGTGCCACAATTTTTCGGAACCGCGTTCGATTTCCGTAAGTGATAACTGAAAGGTATTGAACAGCTTGAAGTGTTCCGACTCGATCGTATTTTTCGTGATATCGTGAAGCAGACCCGCCAGATACGCCTTTTGCGGATCAGCGCCGTATTTCTGCGCCAACCGCAGAGCCTCATCCGCCACACAAAGTGAATGATGATACCGTTTTTCGCTTAAACGAGTCTGCAATAAATCTTTGTAATCCTTATAATCCGGCAAGGTAATCGGCATATACAAATTCCTCTTTTTAATATAATCGGAAATCTTTTCAGGTAACAGCCGGTCAGCATCCCCTGTTTTCAGTTTTTCCCGTATTTGCGTTGAAGATATCGCAGGGATCTCACGGTCGATAACGGTGATTTTCGCACCCAGCGAGCGCATTTTATGCACACTCTCATCAAAATCGGAAAGATCAGCACGCCTGAAAACAAAAAATTCGATTTTTTTGATCAGTTCTTCCCAATGATACCACGTATCCAGCGAAGACAGCATATCGCCGCCGATCGCCATGGCGTAATGAACGCCGGGATGCTGCTGCTGCAACTGACAAACGGTATCCAACGTATAACTCTTCCCCGAACGTTCAAACTCGATCAGGCATAGTTCCGTATTATTAAAATCCTCGGCGATCAGCCGGCACATCTCAATGCGGTCAGCATCCGGCGGAAGATAATCACATTGTTTATGCGGCGGAAGGCGATCCGGCATTAAAAGTATACGATCCGCCTGCGGCAATTCGGAAAGCGCCGAAAGCATCGCATAATGCCCGATATGAAACGGATTGAAGGTTCCGCCGAAAATAACGGTCACACCCATTTATTTCACCAGAACGATTTTCCGGTTTTCTTTTTCGGTCGCCGGTTTATACAGAATAAAGCGGGAACCGATGACCTGAACAACGTCAGCGCCGACCGCCGCCGCGATTTCATCCGCCGCCTCACGCGACGTGGTATCGGCGGTTTCCAACACGCGCAGTTTGATCAGTTCGCGTGCTTCCAGTGCTTCTGCCGTCTGTTTGATAAGTTGCTCCCCGATTCCGCCTTTTCCGATCTGGAAAATGGTTTCATAACCGTTCGCCATGGCACGCAGTTGTGCCCGTTGTCTGCTGTTTAACTTTTGATTACTCCTGTAAATATTTTTGCAATTCTTCTTTGAATTTCACAAGTGCTTTTCCACGATGGCTGACCTTATCTTTTTGCTCTGGTGTCAGCAGCCCAAAGCAGCCGTATTCGGTCATAAACAGCGGATCATACCCGAATCCGCCGTTGCCCATCGGCTCTTCCAGAATCCTGCCGTGGCACTCACCGCGAACGGTAAACTG
>JAZUFP010000068.1:0-1986 GCA_045640765.1 Acutalibacteraceae bacterium | reverse complement strand
GGACCTGAATCGCTTCGATCGCGTAGGCCGAGCAACTCGGCGTGAAGCGACAGCAGGGGATCTTGCGGGGAGAAATCGCTTTTCTGTAAAAGCGGATCAAGGCAATCAAACATTTACCGATCATTTTCGGAACACCACAAGTCGGCGGCAGTCAACTGCTTTTGAAGCAGGGTCGCCGCGTCGGTACTTTTTGCGCCTAAAATGCGCGAACGGGCAACGATAACAAAATCGTGCCCCGGTACGATATTCGACTGACACATCTGAAAAGCGGCGGTAATGACGCGCTTTGCACGGTTGCGCTGAACGGCGCCGCCTAATTTTTTACCTGCCGTGATCCCGAGCCGGACGGTGCCTTTGCGCCCTTTGGCGCAATACAGCACAAATAAGGGCGTGACAAAGGTGTTGCCGCGCCCGTACAGTCGGCGAAAATCACGGTTGGTTTTCAACTTACAGAAACTACGCATATTTCCTATTCAAAAGGAAAAGCCACGAGGCGTGGCTTTAATAGGTCAACTGCTTTCTTCCTTTTGCTCTGCGGCGAGCAAGTACCTTACGACCGTTTGCCGTTGCCATTCTCTTCAAGAAACCGTGCTCTTTCTTGCGATGGATCTTTTTCGGTTGATACGTTCTTTTCATTGCGGGGTACCCTCCTTACGTTGCACAAATTTCGGTATGTATGAACAGGGAAACTTTTTCCGAGACGGATATTTTCCCTTATACACAGCCTATCAATTAGAGATTATACCCTATAAAGCGGTGTTCTGTCAACAAAAATTTTTGTTTTTCGGGCATAAAATCCGCGGAAAAATATTGTTGCCGACGGTCGGTTGACAGGAAAACACAATATGCGGTATAATGGGATGAAATTATTACTATATAATGAAATGAACGGTGGATAACAATGTATCAAAATATTTTATTCGATCTGGACGGAACGCTGACCGATCCCGCCGAAGGGATCACCAATTCGGTCGCCTACGCGCTGGAAAAGTTCGGGATTCGGGTGGCGGATCACCGGGAGCTGTATCCCTTTATCGGGCCGCCGCTGATCGATTCGTTCCGGAAATACTACGGTTTTTCGGAACAGGACGGTCTTGCCGCCGTGGCATACTACCGGGAATATTTCCGTGACCGCGGCATTTTTGAAAACCGCGTGTTTGACGGCACAAAAGAACTGCTTGACGGATTGAAATCCGCCGGCAGAACGGTGGTGCTGGCGACCTCCAAGCCGGAGGAGTTTGCCCTGCGCATTCTGGATCATTTCGCGCTGACGGATTATTTCGATACCGTTGCCGGCGCGACCATGGACGGCAGGATCAGCCAAAAGCCGGACGTGGTGCGGTATGCGCTTGAAAAAGCGGCGTTAACCGATCCGGAACAGACCGTAATGGTCGGCGACCGCAAGCACGATATTTTCGGCGCGACGGAAAACGGTCTGGATTCGGTCGGCGTGCTGTACGGCTACGGGGACCGCGCGGAACTGACGGCGGCCGGCGCGACGTATCTTGCCGAATCGCCGAAGCAGGTGCTTGAAATCTGTTTGAAAGAATAAAACGTCCGCCGGAAGGTTCCTTCAGGCGCTCGTTCTTTGATAAACAGAGCGTTATTCTGTTTTGATATCCACAAGCACAGCGTCTTTCGGGTTAAAATAATCGGTCGAAAGACTGCTGAAACCGGACGCTTTCCACGCCTGCTCAAAAGAGATTTTTTCAATGTTGCTCAAATAAGTGAACGTGGTGTCTTTTTCGGCGTTCGGGATCCGTCCGCTGACGGTCAGTTTGTATTGATAGGTGTTGCCCTCGCAAAGAAACGTTCCGTCCGGCATTTCGGAATAGGTTTTCATACTGCCTTCCACAACGGTTTCCGCCGGGGTCGTCCCACAGCCGACCGCGGTCAGAAGCAGAACCAGGCAAAGGGCCGCCGCGATATATTTTTTCATGGCAGATACCTCCGTGAAAACGGTCAGTCGGCTTTCAGGCGGATATG
>JAZUFP010000067.1:0-8403 GCA_045640765.1 Acutalibacteraceae bacterium | reverse complement strand
GGCGTTTGTACGGTACCGCGGTTGGTAACGAATTCGCCGCGCCGGGCCTCCCCTTCTTGTTTGATTAAACGATACATAAAATCTCCTTATAAAATCAACATTGCGTCCCCGAAACTGAAAAAACGGTACCGTTCTTCCACAGCGGTTTTATACGCATTCATGATATGATCATATCCTGCAAAGGCGGAAACCAACATAATCAGCGTGCTTTCCGGCAGGTGGAAATTCGTGATCAGACCATCCATACATTTGAACTGATATCCCGGATAGATAAAGATATCCGTATCACCGGAACATTCTTTGATCTCGCCGTACTTTGTGCCGACGCTTTCGACCGTGCGGCAGCTTGTGGTACCGACACAGATCACGCGGCCGCCGTTTCTCTTGGTTTCATTGATCACATCCGCGGTATGCTGCGGCATATAATAATATTCGGTGTGCATTTTATGTTTTGTGACGTCATCCACCTTGACCGGACGGAACGTTCCCAACCCAACGTGCAGAGTAACGTATTCCACACGAATACCGCTGTCGATCAGATCCTGCAACAGTTCCGGCGTAAAATGAAGACCGGCAGTCGGCGCCGCGGCGGAACCCAATTCTTTGGAGTAAACCGTCTGATACCGTTCCTTATTTTCCAGTTTTTCTTTTATGTAGGGAGGCAACGGCATCTGCCCGATTTCGTCCAAGACAGCGAAAAATTCACCGTCGCAGGTAAATTCAAGCATACGGTTGCCATCGTCTTTGACTTCTTTAACAACGGCGGACAATTTATCCGAAAAGCGGAAGTGGTGACCTTCCTTTGCTTTTTTACCCGGGCCCGCGATACATTCCCATAATAATTGACCGCGCTGACGCAATAAAACGAATTCAACAACAGCACCGGTGTCGGTACGGGTGCCGAAAATACGTGCGGGCAGTACCCGCGTGTTATTTAAAATCAGGCAATCGCCCGGTTTCAGATAATCTTTCAGGTCGTGAAAAACGGTATGGGTCACTTCCCCGCTGTTCTTGTTCAAAAACATCAGTCTGGAAGCGTCACGCGGTTCGATCGGCGTTTGCGCGATCAACTCCTGCGGAAGATCATAATAGAAATCACTTGTTTTCATAAATTCACCGGTAACTTTCTGGTATAAAGGTATAAAATGGTTTGACAAACAGTATACTTAATGGTATATTTATTTAGTATTATATTGCAAGTTACTGTTAATATCAAGTAAAATTATTGCATGAAGGGAATCTTTTATCGTGAAACAGAATTATCGTGTAGGAATCATCGGCGCGACCGGTATGGTCGGTCAACGTTTTTCGCTTCTTTTGGCGGATCATCCGTGGTTTACGGTCACGGCGCTGGCAGCCAGCGGCCGCAGTGCCGGAAAAACTTATGAAGAAGCGGTCGGCAACCGTTGGGCAATGAATGACGCAATGCCCGAAAAATTGAAAACAATGACCGTTTTTGATGCTGAAAATGATATTGAAAAGATCGTTGCCGCCGTCGACTTTGTTTTTTGCGCGGTCGCCATGAAAAAGGATGAAATCAAAGCGCTGGAAGAACGCTACGCAAAATACGAGTGCCCCGTTGTTTCCAATAACAGCGCGCACCGCTTTACCCCCGACGTTCCGATGGTGGTGCCGGAACTGAATCCGGAACATATCCAAATCATTGAAGCACAGCGCAAACGTCTTGGCACGAAACGCGGTTTTGTCGCTGTAAAATCCAACTGTTCCCTGCAAAGTTATGTTCCGGCGTTATTCCCGCTGGATCAGGCAGGTTTTGAAGTGGATGAATGCCTTGTTTGTACCTATCAGGCAATTTCCGGCGCCGGTAAAACGTTTGAAAGAATGCCCGAAATTTTAGATAACGTGATCCCGTATATCGGCGGCGAGGAAGAAAAAAGCGAGCAGGAGCCGCTGAAAATCTGGGGTAAAGTAGACGGAGATAAAATCGCGTTGTCGAACCGTCCGCATTTTACGGCACAGTGTCTGCGTGTTCCGGTTTCGGACGGACATCTTGCGGCCGTGTTTGTAAAATTCAAGAATAAGCCGACCGAAGAACAGATCTTTGAGGTCTGGAAAAACTTTAAGGGTGTTCCGCAGGAACTTGCCCTTCCCCACGCGCCGAAACAGTTTTTGAATTACTTTACCGAAGACGATATGCCGCAGACCAAACTTGCGCGCGATCTGGAAGGCGGTATGGCGATCTCCATCGGCAGACTGCGTCCCGACACGCAGTACGATTATAAATTCGTCTGTGTTTCTCACAATACACTGCGCGGTGCTGCCGGCGGTGCCGTGTTGTTAGCGGAATTACTTTGTGCCAAAGGTTATATGGACTAATTTTCAGAAAGAGGGTCTTTTTGTGAAAAAGGTTATATTTACAGGTGCCGCCACCGCTTTGATCACACCGATGAACGATGATATGACGGTAAACTATGATCGGCTTCACCGTCTGATCAATGAACAGATCGACGGCGGTATCGATGCGTTGGTCATCTGCGGAACGACCGGTGAAAAATCCACCCTTCGTTATGATGAACACGTTAAAGTTATCGAAGATGCCGTTAAAACCGCAGCCGGTCGTGTCCCGATCATTGCCGGTACCGGCAGTAACGATACGGTCTATTCCGTTGAACTGTGCAACGATGCTTCCCGTGCCGGTGCGGATGCTTTTTTGATGGTTACACCCTACTACAATAAAACGTCACAATCCGGCTTGATCGCCCACTATAATTACATTGCCGACCGCGTTGACAAACCGATCATTCTTTACAACGTTCCCTCACGCACGGGGGTACATATCAAACCCGAAACCTACAAAGAATTGGCGAAACATCCGAACATCGTCGCGACAAAAGAAGCCAGCGGTGACCTTTCGCTGATTGCTGAGATCCGTCATTTGTGCGGCGATGAACTTACCGTATATTCCGGAAATGACGATCAGACCGTTCCGATCATGTCACTGGGCGGTAAAGGCGTAATTTCGGTTTTATCCAATTATCTGCCCGGTGTAGTACACGAAATGTGTATTTCCTATCTGGAAGGCAACGTACAGCACGCGCAGGATCTGCAATTAAAATATCTCGGTCTGATGAATGCGATGTTCTGTGATGTGAACCCGATTCCGGTCAAGGAAACGATGAATATTTTAGGTCTTGACGTCGGCCCCTGCCGCCTGCCGTTGGTTCCGATGAGTGATGCCAACCGCGAACTTGTTATCCGCGAATTGAAGGCCTGCGGCTGTTTATAAGAATTTGAAAACGGATGTGAAAAAAATGATTAATATTCTGCTGGTTGGATGCTGCGGAAAAATGGGCCGTGTCATCAGTAACCTTGTATTGGATGATCCGGATATTTCCATTCTGTGCGGCATTGATCTGTTCCCGAAAGAAAGTGATTTCCCGGTTTATAAATCGTTTTCAGAAGTACGGGAAAAACCGGACGTTATTGTTGATTTTTCAAATCCGGCAATACTCGGTGATATGATCGAATATGCCGAAAGCCGCAATATTCCGATTGTTATCGCAACGACCGGATACTCGACCGAGCAGGTCACGCAGATCAAAGAAGTTGCAAAGGTCATTCCAATCTTCTTTACTTTCAATATGTCGCTTGGCGTTAACCTGCTGTGCTCCCTGGCGAAAAAAGCCGCGTCGGTTCTGGGTGATCGTTTTGACATTGAAATCATAGAAAAACATCACAATCAGAAAATTGACGCGCCGTCCGGGACGGCACTGATGCTTGCAAATGCCCTGAATTCGGTTTTTGACGATCAGATGGAGTACGAATATGACCGACATTCAAAACGCGCCAAACGCCCGAAAAACGAGATCGGTATCCATTCCGTGCGCGGTGGTACGATTGTCGGTGAACACGAAGTTATTTTTGCCGGTCATGATGAAGTGCTTACCCTTTCCCATTCGGCCGGTTCAAAAGAGATTTTTGCCGCCGGTGCGCTGAAAGCCGCAAAATTCATACAGAAAAAAAATCCCGGACTATATGACATGAACCAGGTAGTTAGTGTCGATTAATGCTTTTGATAATTTATTTTTGATATAAAAAATGACCGAAGAAAGAAATCAATTCTTTTTTCGGTCATTTTTCAACAAAATAATAATTTACTTTGTTGAAATTTCTAATGCAAGTTTGATCATTTCGTTAAATGAATTTTGGCGTTCATCCGCTGTGGTGCATTCCCCGGTGATAAGGTGATCGGATACCGTACAGATTGCCAAGGCCTGTCTTTTGGCGCGGGCGGCGGTCATATACAATGCCGCGGCCTCCATTTCAACGGCCAAAACGCCCATTTTACCCCAAACGTCGGCTGTTTTGAAAGAATCGTTATAAAAGACGTCGGAAGACAGCAGGTTTCCGACATGATAGCGAATCCTTTGCTCATCGGCGATTTGTGTGCCGATTTTGAGCAGTTCATAACTGCAAACCGGTGAAAAAGTGCCATTCAGATCATACTGCCGGGCAAAGTTCGAGTCGGTACATGCCCCCAAACCGAAAATAACATCCCGAACGTTGACTTGTGGTTGAATTCCGCCGGCAGACCCCGCGCGGATGATGCGTTCAACACCGAAATATTGATACAATTCATAAGCATAGATCCCGATCGACGGCATCCCCATACCGCTTGCCATGACCGAAACCGATTTTCCTTTGTACAAACCGGTATAACCCTGTACGCCGCGCACGTTATTCACTAATCTGGCATCGGTCAGAAACGTTTCGGCAATATATTTTGACCGCAGCGGATCGCCGGGCATAATAACGGTTTTTGCGAAATCATCTGGTGTGGCATTGATATGCGGTGTCGGAAAATCTGCCATAAGTATTCCTCCCTACTCGTTCAAGATGGCGATTGTTACGCCGTTTTCGCCTTCACCGAAAGTGCCGACGCGGAACGATTTTACTGATTTGTGACTACGCAAATGAGATTGTACCGCTTTTCGCAGGACTCCCGTTCCCTTTCCGTGAATGATACGTACCGTTTCCAGTCCGGAAAGGACCGCGTTGTCAATGTATTTATCTAATTCCATTAAAGCTTCGTCGCTTGCCATGCCGCGGATATCCAACTCATCGGATACGATGCGCATGGCTTTGGAAGCAATATCTTTAACACGTCTTGTTTTTTTAATTTCAGTAGATTCACGGCCTTTTTTAACACGCAGGTCATCTTTATTGACCCACATTTTCATCGAGCCGGAAACAACGTAACAGCGGTTCCGTTTTTCATCACTTTCCAGAACAGTCGCATCACGCCCGATCGAATGGATCACAACAATATCACCGGCGGCAGGCAGTACGGAAAGCATTTCACCGCCGGGTACTGTTTCGGTGATGGGATCGGCGTCATTTTCCATTTCGCGCCACGCTTTTTTATAATCCGCACGGGCACGCTCCGCAAGCGAGGCGGCGTTTTGCGGATTCATTTTTTTCTTTGCGTCTTCCAGTTCGTTCAAAAGCCGTGAAGACTGAACCCGTGCGTTTTCAAGGATCTGCGCGGCTTTTTCACGCGTCTGCGTCATCAGCTTTTCCTGTTTCAGACGGAATTCATGTTCTAACTGATCGGATTTCTTTTTGGCTTCATTCAGTTCGGAACGCAATTTCAACGCTTTTTCACGTTCTTTTTCGGCCGCCTGACGTGCGTTTTCCAGACTTTCAAGGATTCGTTCAAATCGCAGATCATCGTCCGACACCTGCTCGCCCGCGCGGTCAATAATAGATTCATTCAGACCGAGACGGCGTGAAATAGCAAAAGCGTTGGACCGACCGGGTACCCCGATGACCAGCCGATATGTCGGCCGCAGGGTCGCAATATCAAATTCACAGCCGGCGTTTTCGACACGTTCTGTGTCCAGGGCATAGGATTTCAATTCGGCATAATGGGTCGTAGCGACCGTTTTAACACCCCGACTTTTCAGTTCCATTAAAATCGCCTTGGCGAGTGCCGCCCCTTCGACCGGATCAGTACCGGCGCAAAGTTCATCAAACAACGCCAGCGAGCGATCGTTGCAGGTTTCGAGAATATCAATAATATTCACCATGTGGGATGAAAAGGTGGAAAGCGACTGTTCGATGCTCTGCTCATCCCCGATATCGGCGAAAATATGTTGAAATACGGAAATTTCACTATTGTCATCCGCAGGGATCATCAAACCGCACATTGCCATCAGCGTCAGCAGACCGATCGTTTTCAGCGTAACGGTTTTACCGCCGGTATTCGGACCGGTGATGATCAAAGAGTCATAATCGCCGCCCAAAGATACCGTGATCGGAACGACACTTTTTTTCGGGATCAGCGGATGCCGTGCACGTTTCAGAAAAACATAGCCGTTCTCGTTCAGTTTCGGAACGACCGCCGCCATTTTATATGCCAGATTTGCCTTGGCAAAAATCAAATTCAATTCAACAAGGGCATTGTAGGAATATTTGATACTGTCTGAAAAATCGGCGGCTTCTGCGGAAAGTTCGGCCAGAATGCGTGTAATTTCTTCCTGCTCCTTGATTTTCAGCACACGAATTTCGTTGTTGGTTTCCACTACCGACATCGGTTCGATAAACAAAGTTGAGCCGGAAGAAGAAGTATCGTGAACGATACCGCGGATTTCATTTTTATATTCAGCTTTGACCGGAACGACAAAACGTCCGTCACGCTGGGTGATCAACGCTTCCTGCAAATATTTCGCGGTACTGCTGCGGATGATTTTATCGAGTATATCACGGATTTTCGCGGATTTTCCGGCAATATTACGCCGCAGCTGCGCTAAAAGCGGTGATGCCTGATCGCTGATTTCTTCTTCTGATTTGATGCAAAGATTGATTTTATCTTCCAGATACTTATTCGGATTCAAAGCATGAAATAAATGCTCAAATGAAACCTCACCGGAAGAACAGTCTTCGCGCCAGTTTTTGACCGAGCGAATGATCCGCAGAACCTCAGCGATATCAAGTAACTCACGGATAGAAAGCGCGGCACCGACCTGCGCGCGTGCAAGCGCGTTGGAAACGTTGGCGGCCGTACCGAACGCCGGTGCGGAATAGCGTGCCATCAGCTGATAGGCGTCATCTGTATGTCGCAAAGATTCGGAAACCGTCATAAGATCCGTAGACGGTTCCAAACGTAAAGCCAACTCCCGGGCATCGGACATGGTCGCTTCTTCCGAAAGCCGTTCTAATACGCGATTTAATTCCAAAGTAGCGATCGCGCGCTTCATTCCCTCGTTCATAATCTCTCCCGTTAGCGTACAGAATTATAAAAATCCAGTGTTGAATAATGGTGTTCGGTTTGAAAAATAATATATTTTTCCGTGATGGCACTTAACGTATCTGCGGCAGGATCCGGCACGGTAAAATGATACAGATCCTTGAAAGGTGAATAAACGATATGCCGCATTGCCGAAAGCAAAGTACGATCGACCGGCACGGCATTAACGGTGCTTACCGCGCAGTCTTTGCAAATAAGCTTACCGTCATTGATATAGAAATACTGCAAATCGTCTTCGAACTTTCCGCATTCCGCACAAGCCACCAGATCCGGACTGTACCCCGAAAGAACCGCCAGCCGCAATTCGGTGATCGCTTTGATCAGCGAGGGATGGCGGTGCTCGGTCGTCAAAAAATGCAAGGAATTCAAAATCAGGCGTAGAAATTCTGCCGAGTCTGTATCACGCGGCACTAACACGGCGCTGATCTCACAAAAGTACTGCGCCAGCGACAGCGTGACAATATCACTGCCGGCACCGAAAAAGATCTTTATTGCGGCCGCTTCATAAATGCGATATGTATCATTTTTCTTTTCGATCGTAAAGGCGGCGTAGGATAACAGACCGGTCGCCGCGCCTTTTTTACTTTTAATGGATTGGGCGCCCGGCGCAAACGCGCGTATCACGCCCATATCACGTGTAAGGAGGGTGATCAGACGATCCCGTTCGCCGATATTCGACTCCCGAATAACCAACGCTTCGGTCGTAAAGCGCACTGTCGTCCTCCCCTTTCTTTTCCTTTTCACGGCAGGCATTCACGTACTTGATATAATCTTCCGGACGCCCGCTGACAATAAAACGAAACCAGTAATTCTGCCGATCCATAAACACAACACCTTTAATTATTTCCTGTTAAAAGTGTTTCCCGGATGCAGAAAAATATTGCAGGTAAAAACCGTCAATCCAAACCGAACGTGTGGATCAGGCCTTCACGGTTTCGCCAATCTTCCTTAACTTTCACCCAAAGTTTCAAGGAACATTGGATCCCGTAAAATTCTTCGATATCATGACGTGCGCGCATACCGATTTTTTTCAGCATTGCACCGTTTTTGCCGATAATGATGCCTTTATGGGACTCTTTTTCGCAGTAGATGGTAGCGATAACTTCAAGGATGGGTTCCCCCGAAGAAGAATC
>JAZUFP010000066.1:0-2612 GCA_045640765.1 Acutalibacteraceae bacterium | reverse complement strand
CAAATTTGCTTTGAAATAAATCGCATACCGCCTCGATCCGTTCGTTGCCGACCGCTTCGGTCAGCAGTGCCTTGGCAGGGGAAAGACGGTTGTATTTCGCGATCAGCCGATCGGTCCCGAAACCGATGGTCGCCGCGAACAGTACGGCAAACGGGCAGTCGCCCAGCGCGGTTTTCAGATTTTCGGAAGAAACGTCGGCCGGACCGAGCGTAATGCCGCCGGCGGTCTTGCCTACGGGCAGGACCCGGTAGCAGACCTTGCCTTCCACGATCGGCAGGATTTCGCCCAGCACCTCGTCCAACAGCGCGGAAACCTCCGCGGTCGGGGTACGCATTCGGGCGTACCGAAGCACTTCACCGCGGTCAACAGGCGGCAGTTCCGAAAAACGCTCGTTGTAAATACAGTTTTCCATCAGTCTAAAATATCCGAAAGATTTGCTTTGATCTTTGCGGCAACGTCCGGATTATTCATCGAATAAACATGGACGTTGTGAATGCCGTTGGCAAACAGATCAATGATCTGATCGGTCGCGTAGACGATACCGGCCTGTTTCATGGCATCGGGCGAGGAACCGAACCGATCGACCAGACTCAAAAACCGCTGTGGCATAAACGAACCCGAAAGTTCACGCGCGCGCTTGATCTGATTGGCGTTGGTGATGGGCATAATGCCGGGGATGACCGGCACGGTGATACCGGCTTCACGGATCTTGTAAAGGAATTTATACAAAAGATTATTGTCGAAAAACATCTGGGTGGTCAGAAAATCGCATCCGGCGTCCACCTTTTCTTTCAGGTGCGCGATGTCCTCCGCCTGCGTCCGGCTTTCGGGATGGATCTCCGGGTAGCAGGCCCCGCCGATACAGAAATCCGCGCCGCTTTCCTTAATGTCGCGGATCAGGTCGGTCGCGTAGCGGTAGTCCGCGTCGGACAGCCCTTTTTCTTTCAGTTCCGGGGTCAGATCGCCCCGCAAAGCCATAACGTTTTCAATGCCGGCTTTTTTCATATCACGGATGCGTTCGCGCACGGTTTCTCTGGTCGAGGAAACGCAGGTCAGATGCGCCAGCGTCGGCACGTTATAACGGTCTTTGATATTCTTTGCGATGTCCAGCGTATATTGACTGGTTCCGCCGCCGGCCCCATAGGTCACGCTCATGAAAGACGGATTCAATTTAGCGATTTCCTCGGTGGCAAGACGGACGCTTTCAAAGGCGGTATCGGTTTTCGGCGGAAAGACCTCAAACGAAAGCGATAACGTGTCATGGTTTAGAATTTCAGACAGTTTCATGGAACATATCTCCTAATCAACGTAATATTACTCCTATTATATAGATAATATCATAAAATTCAATCATTGGCAATAGTTTTTCGGTATATAAAAACAGACGCCACGAACGGGTGACGTCTGTTTCGGTAAGGGAACTAATCCTGCTTTGATGAAACGATATTGAAATATGCTTTCGCGGTGATCTTATAAAGCAGTGCGTAAAGCACGGAAAAGCAGACAAACGCTTCTACGGTGACGAGAATAACGGCTTTGATGTTGCTCAGGTGGAAGAGTTGAAGCATTTTCCAGACCAGCGGAAACGCAAATGCCAAATGCAGTCCGGCAAAAAACAGCGGCGCGAAGAAAACGGTCAGGACCTGGGAATTGATACTTTTTTTGATGTCCTTCCGGGTCATGCCGACTTTTTGCATGATCGTAAATCTGCCGCGATCTTCGTATCCTTCGGAGATCTGCTTGTAGTAAATGATCATCGCCGCGGCAAAGATAAAGACAGCCGACAGTATAATACCGACAAAGAACAATCCGCCGAACGTGGTGAAAAAATCGTCCCGTTCCGCCGGCAGACAACTGCAAAAATAACTGCAGCCGCCGTCTTCGGTATACAGGAATTCCCATTGGGTGAAGTCGGTCTGGATGGCGTTGTATACCGCAACGGTATCATCGTCATTTCCGTTCCCGTCAAAGCCGTAGTAACAGCGCCTGGTAAGCATGAACTGATCGTACGAGTCGGTCAGTTTGTTCAGCGGTCCCAACTCGTCAAAATCGTTGACGACCGCCATCAGGGTCGGATAGTAAGAATTGTTTGCATCATGGATATCAATGAATCGGTCGACCCGCTGTGCGATATTCAGTTCCAATTCGGCGATCTTCAACACCGACGGTTTGAAATTACACCGTGTCTGATACAGTAAAATTTCACCGTCGTTCAGGGAATAGTGGGTTTTCAAGATCCGGTTATAATCGTCCAGCGTCACAAAATAGGTCGCGTATACCTGATCGTAATCGGCGTTAAAGGTTTCGGTCGGGTTCGGATCGATCACGTCGCCTTTCAACATACCGGCAATAGCCGCGTAACGGTATTCGGTCACGTTTTTCGGTGTGAAGTGATGCTCGGCAAAGATCTTTTCGTAATTCTTTTTCAGTTGACGGGCGGTTTCGGCGGTGTAATTTTTCGGGTCGTGAACTTCAACGGAAAATTCGGTTTCCACCGGGAAACGTTTTTTCAGCGCGTCGTTTTCACCGAAAAACAAACTGGACGTCGAGGAGATCATGACCAGTACCATGGTCGAAAGAATGCAGATCGACGCAAGCCCCGCGCCGTTTCG
>JAZUFP010000065.1:0-5354 GCA_045640765.1 Acutalibacteraceae bacterium | reverse complement strand
CAACCCGGTACCGTTTGTTGTGATCGGTAAGGATTGCGAACTGCGTGAAGGCGGCAAGCTTTGCGATATTTCGCCGACGATCATCCATCTGCTCGGATTGGAACAGCCGGCAGAAATGAACGGTGAATCTATTATTAAATGATTCAAACGCTATAATAAAAGGTCCCTGCCAAACGGCGGGGACCTTTCTCTATGCAAAAAAACATTAAAAACCCTCAAGCATAGTACTTGAGGGTTTTTGGAGCTGCTAACCAGAATTGAACTGGTGACCTCATCCTTACCAAGGATGCGCTCTACCATCTGAGCTATAGCAGCATATCGCTTGTTGCGACTTTGTTATTATAAGGCAAATGAAACATAAAGTCAAGTGTAAATTTGAAAAAAATACAAAAAATATATTTCGGGTTGAAAAGTTAAGCGTTTTTTAGAATAAATCTTTTCAAAACAACATACCATAATAACATAAAGGGGGGATGATCTTGAAAATTCGCTGGAAATCTTTGCTTGTCAGTCTGGCGATCCCGTTGGCGGTCGGGGGACTTTCCGCAATCATTACGCGCGATGCCATGAAAGAATTTGAACGGGTAAATCAGCCACCGCTGTCACCGCCGATGTGGTTGTTCCCGGTGGTATGGACCGTACTGTATTTGATGATGGGCGCCGCCGCATACCTTGTGTGGACTTCGAAATCAACAACTGAACAAAAAGCCGGTGCGCTTACGGTTTATGCCGTGCAGTTGATTTTTAATTTTTTCTGGTCACTTTTCTTTTTCAACGGCAAAGCGTATCTGTTCAGTTTTATTTGGTTGGTCGTGCTGGAAATTCTGATCATTGCAACGGCTGTATTGTTCGGGCGTATCAGAAAATCCGCGGGAAAACTGATGATACCGTATATTTTATGGGTACTGTTCGCCGCTTATCTGAATTTCGGAATTTATTTACTCAACTGAAACAAAGCGCTCGCCGTCGGCGGGCGCTTTTTAAGTGAACTGATTAAAATGATATAAAAAAATACATACTTAAATAGCAGAAAACACTTGCATTTCCAAAGAAAAACAAGTAAAATGATTATGTATGTTGGTATTTTATTGCTTTCTTTCAAATATCTAGAAATGAAAAGTGTTTTATTATACGATAGAATGTACAGAAGCGTAATGGAGGTTATGTACTGAATGAGTGATACTCAAACCAAAAAAGAAAATAAACAAAAACCAAAAAAACGTTATATTCCGAAAAAGGGCGAACGTTCCAACGCGGGCAAAATGGTCAATGAATTACTGCGCGGCGGTTCGTTGAATCTGACAAACGGCGAATCGAAAAAGAGCGGTAAACAAAAGAACGATAAAAGCAATAATGTGCCGCCGAAATCCGCTCCGAAACGCGAAGAATTCCGCCGCCCGAACAATTATAAAGCTCCTGCAAATCGGCAAAAGAAAATGCCGGAACAAAAGATCGTTCCGCTGCGCATTATTCCGTTGGGCGGTTTGGGCGAAATCGGTAAAAACTGCACGTTGTTCGAATACGACGGCGATATGTTTTTAGTCGACTGCGGAATGAGCTTTCCGGACGAAGATACCCCCGGCGTTGATATCATCATACCGGATTTCAGTTATGTTCTGGAAAATAAGGATAAGATCAAAGGTATGGTCGTTACCCACGGTCATGAGGATCATATCGGCGCGATCCCGTATTTATTGCGCGATTTCAACGTGCCGATCTATGCGACAAAATTAACTGTCGGGCTGATCGAGGGCAAGCTGAAAGAACACAAATTGCTGGCTGACGCGCAGCTGAATGTAGTTACACCGGGACAGAAGGTCACATTCGGGAAATTTACCGTTGAGTTTATTCACGTGAACCACTCGATCCCGGACGCGGTCGGTTTTGCCATTACCTGTAAGGCCGGTACGGTGATCCACACCGGCGATTTCAAAATTGATACCACACCGATCGACGATCAGGTGATCGATATTGCCCGATTTGCCGCTTACGGCAGTAAGGGCGTTCTGGCACTGCTTTCGGATTCCACCAATGCGGAACGACCGGGATTTACCCCGTCGGAACGGCTGGTCGGTGAATCTTTTTCCACGCTGTTCAAGAAGGCGGAAGGAAAACGCATTATCGTCGCGACTTTTTCTTCCAATATCCATCGTATTCAGCAGATCATTGATGAAGCGGCACGAATCGGCCGTAAGGTCGCCGCCAGCGGTCGCAGTATGCTGAACGTTATGAACGTTGCGGAGGAACTGGGATATCTGAAAGTGCCCGACGGCGTTTTGATCGATATCGATATGATCCGGAATTACCGTCCGGACGAGGTCGTTATCGTAACGACCGGAAGTCAGGGTGAGCCGTTGTCTGCACTGCACCGAATGGCGTTTTCCGATCACCGCCAGGTCGAAATCGCACCGAATGATATGATCATTATTTCGGCAAATCCCATTCCGGGCAATGAAAAACTGGTGGACCGCGTGATCAATGAGTTGATGAAACGCGGCGCAAACGTTGTATATGAAAAAATGTATGACGTTCACGTTTCGGGCCACGCCTGTCAGGAAGAAACCAAACTGATGATGGCGGTCACAAAGCCGGAGTACTATATTCCGGTACATGGTGAGCAGAAGCATTTGTATAAGAACACTCAGGTTGCGCAAAGTATGGGAATTGATCCCAAAAACATGGTCATTGCCGAAAACGGAAACGTGATCGAATTGACCAAAAAGGGAATCAAGATCACCGAAACGGTGCAGGCCGGTCGGGTATTGGTCGACGGTCTGGGCGTCGGTGATGTCGGCAGTATCGTATTGCGGGATCGTAAACATCTGGCGGAAGACGGTATCATCGTAGTGACCGTAACCGTTGACACAATAAGCCGTGAGGTATTATCAGGACCGGATGTGGTTTCGCGCGGATTTGTATATGTAAAAGAGTCAGAGGAACTGATGAATGAGCTTACGCGCGTTGTCAGTGATATTCTTGATAAATGCGCATACGGTAACGTTCGTGATTATACAACGATCAAAACCCGGATCAAAGATGGCGTTTCACGGTTCCTGTTCCAGAAAACGCATCGCAGTCCTATGGTACTGCCGATCATTATGGAACTTTGAACCGGATATGTTGAAAGGATGAATTGGCATGAAAGTAATTTTATTAGCGGATGTTAAAGGAAAAGGCAAAAAAGGCGAACTGTGTCAGGTGTCTGACGGTTATGCTCGTAATTTTCTGTTCCCGAAGAATTTAGCAACCGAGGCGGACAGTGCGGCAATGTCGGAATTCAAAAACCGCGAGGCCGCCAAAGAACACCACAAGCAGGAAGAAATCGCCGCGGCAAAAGCCACCGCTGCGGATCTGGAAGGGAAAACCGTTGTACTGCACGCCAAAGCCGGAACTTCCGGCCGTTTGTTCGGCAGTGTCACCTCCAAAGAAATCGCCGCGGAAATTGCCAATAGTTTGGGGATTGAAATCGACAGGAAGAAAATGACGGTTGCTGATATTAAAAATTTCGGTGATTATACCGCTGAAATTCGTCTGTACCCCGGAATTTCGGCAAAACTGACCGTTAAAGTGACGGAGTGAGTTATGAAAGAAGAACAGTATGTCTTGGATGCTGACCTGCGACAGCCGTATTCGGTCGAAGCCGAGCAGGCGGTTTTGGGCTCTATTCTAGTAGAACCAAAAACTTTTACCGAGGTCATCAACGAAATCAAAGCCGATTACTTCTATATTCCGCAGCATCGGGAAATCTTTACCGTGCTGTCGTCAATGTATGAATTGAATCAAAGTATCGACTTTGTTTCACTTCTGGAACGTTTGAAGCGGGAAGGCGTTTACGATGAAGCCGGCGGTAAGACTTATTTGACCCAGTTGGTGCAGACGGTTCCGTCGGCGGCGAACGTTTTGTCCTATACCGCGATCATGCGGGAACGCTATTACGCACGCGCACTGATGAACGTTGCGAACGGTATCATCAAGGACATCAATGAGAATACGGCGGATTCGGGCGTTTTGCTGGATAGCGCCGAACAGCGGATATATGAGATCCGCTCCGGCCGAGAGGTTTCCGGCCTGACCCATATTCGTGATGTTATTCAGAACGAAACCTATGACCGGCTGACGAAAATGAACGATCCGGAAACACGGGATGATTATGTCGGCATTCCGTGCGGGATCGGGGAACTGGACCGTATGCTGACCGGGCTGAACCGTTCGGATCTGATCATTCTCGGTGCGCGCCCCGGTATGGGTAAAACTTCTTTTGCGTTGAATATTGCCAGAAACGTTGCGGTCACCGCCAAAAAAACGGTTTGCTTTTTCTCTTTGGAAATGTCGCGCGATCAGTTGGCACAGCGTATGCTTTCCAGTGAAGCCGGTATCGAAAGTTCAAAACTGCGTACCGGTCAGTTGGACGCCGATGAGTGGACAAGACTGGCGCAGGCGGGGGAAAACCTTTCAAAATCGGAGTTGTATTTTGACGAAACCTCAACGATCACGGTTCCCGAAATGAAGGCAAAACTGCGTCGGATGAAAAAAGCGCCCGATCTGGTCATTATCGACTACCTCGGCTTGATGAAATCGGCGAAATCGACCGAAAACCGTGTGCAGGAAGTCAGTGAAATCACCCGTAATTTGAAAATCATGGCGAAGGAACTGAAAGTGCCGGTGATTTGCTGTGCGCAGTTGTCCCGCGGTACGGAAACCAAGGGAAAATCCCATAAGCCAATGCTTTCCGATCTGCGTGAATCCGGCTCTATCGAGCAGGATGCGGATATCGGTTTGTTCCTGTACCGTGATACCTATTACGATAATGAAAAAACGGATGAGGAAGATCACCCGAACCCGAACGATGCGGAATGCATTGTCGCTAAAAACCGTCACGGTGAACTCGGAACAGTCAAGATGTATTGGGACGGTCAATATACCCGATTTACTTCGGTGGATGTTTACAGATGATCGCCGAAAAAATTTTGGAAGCCGACCGTCGGTTTGGACTGTTTGCCGGGGAAACTTGTGTAACGGTCGCCTGTTCGGGCGGTGCGGATTCCATGACCTTACTGCACGCGCTTTGGCATTTGCGTGAAAGATTGCATATCACAGTGCGTGCGGCACATTATAATCACGGAATACGCGGCGAAGAAGCCGATCGTGATGCGCGGTTTGTTGAAAAATTCTGCGCGGATAACGGAATCGAATTTCTGACCGAGACCGGAAACGTGCCGGCATACGCGGAACAAAATCGGCTTGGAATCGAAACTGCCGCGCGTGAACTGCGATACGCGTTTTTGAACCGTTCCGCCGGCGGCGGTGTGATCGCTACGGCGCATACGGCAAGTGATAACCTTGAAACGGTATTG
>JAZUFP010000064.1:0-4836 GCA_045640765.1 Acutalibacteraceae bacterium | reverse complement strand
CGCCACCTTTTTCCATTCATAGATCCAGCGGGTGTCGGCATCGCAAGCGCAGAAGAAGATACCGATCCGGTCGCCCTCGCTGCCCGCGCCAAGTGTGCCGGTGACTGTGATATCGCCTTTTTTGGCATCCTCCACATGACTGCCGACAGTAAGCGAGTAAACCCCCTCGGCATTCTCAAATTTCGGCCGTCCCGTGGTGCCGCCCAAATGCACTTCGGGGGTTTCGGGCTTATACCAGCAGGATGCGGAGAAATAGTGATCTGTTTTTCCGGCAGCCGTGAGCGTCTCGCGCAACATAAATTCTTTATCGGCATAAATAATTTCCGGCGGCGTGTCGCAGGTCGCCTTAAACACCGCTTTTTCATAAGGCCCGTCTTTCCAGATATACTCGCAGGTCACGGTGTGTGTGGTTTCCGAGGCCTTGCGGGTCGTTTTGTATACATCCGATTTTTCGTTGTCCTTTTTTTCGATCTCTGTGGCAACTCTTACCCACGCATACGCTTTGCTCTTCGGGACCGGCTTTTTCACGATGCCTTCATCTTCCAGCCATTGATAGAACTTGGCTCTGTCCTTTGTTCCGAAAAATGTCCACTTATAGACAAGTTCTTCTATAAACTCTTCTTCGGTCATTTTACCTTGATAGGCACCCATTTGCAACTTGCCGTCTTTGGTGAACATTTTTTTAATGGTTTCACGGGTGTTATAAAGGGATTTGAGTCTGTCCGCGACCGACCAGTTTCGGGAATAATTGAAAAGATAGGGATTCAGAAGTCCGTCGTCGTCCCATTTCTTAACAAGCTTTTTCAGTTCCTTCTCTTTTTCGGCGATTTTTGCTTCGCTTCTTGCACGTTCCGAGAATTGCTGTTTCAGTTCTTCTTCATCGATCCCTTTGGTTTTGTATCTTGCCCAGGCACCGTGAATCGTTGAATAGACGGTCGCCCAGTCATCGTCCGAAATATTGCCGTTATCGTCGGCATACTTCTTGAAAACGTACCGATACGTCTCGTCCATCGTGTTGTTCGCCCAGATATCGAAGGACTTATCCACGAATTTCGCGAATTTTTCGGTCACATCAATCGCCGGAAATATTTTCTTTTCGATTTCTTCACAGAGTTTTTTGGCACCCTGGGCGATATCTTCGGAATCTGAAACCGATGTGACAACGTCGATTACATCGTCCGCGCCTTCCACACCGAAGCAGAGATTTACAACACCATCGGCCACCATGCCGGCAAATTTTGTCTTTAATGTGTCGTAATCACCGTCAACAGCGGCAGTCAGCATTTCACCCTTGGAATCGTGACTGATGATATAGCGGTAAACCTCGCCACCAAAGGAATTGCTGTCAACACCGAGCTCGTCGAGCGTCTCGTTTACAAGTTCACGGATTCCGATATTCATTTTGCCGTCCGCATCGTCTTTTGTGACGATATTGGCGGCGGCGCGTTTCGTCCATTCATCGATCAATACGGACTTGTCCGGGTGAGCCAGTGCATAAATGCTGTGGTGTGAGATTTCAAAAGCGGCTTTTTTATTGTTATAAAGGGCATCCATATCCAGGGGATAATAATACACATGATCATCCCCGATATACATTCCCATCAGCTCATAGTAGTCTTCCGCTTTGACGTTGTCCGGCACGCCGAAAGTCAACGTTTCGGTCTTTTCAAGAGGACCGTCATCCTTAAAGGATTGAAAATCACCGATAACGGTATCCTCATAACCGGCAATGCCGTTTTTGCTTCTGGATGGAAAATCTTTGTTTTTGCAGCCGGCAAAAACTGAAAGAAGCATAAAGAATACTAACGATAAACAGAGTGCTCTTGGTGCCGGATTTGCTTTGAACTTTTCCTTTGCCTTGAAATTGCCATTCATGTTATTTACCTCCTAAATGCTTTTATAATTTATTTGCAACCTTCTGACCGGGCGGTCAGCGTTTCACAAAATATTCCTCATACCATACCAAGAAAGTATATATTGTCCAGACTTTTCGCCAGTTATCCGAATTTCCGCCGACATAATCGTCAAAAATCGCGTTGATCTCATTCAAATTGAAAAACTTTTCGGCAACAGCACTGCTGAATTTTTCGCGAACGTCGGCGTTATACCGTTCGTCCGCCATCCACATACGGATCGGCACGACAAATCCGAGTTTTTTGCGGAAAGCGATTTCTTCCGGCAGAACTTTTGCCGCGGCGGTTCGTAACGCGACCTTGTTTTGCCCTTCGGTCACTTTGAATTCCGGCGGGATCTGTGCCGCGATTTCAAAGATCCGGCGGTCGGTCAAGGGCATACGCACTTCCAGTCCGGCCGCGCGGCTCATTTTATCTACGTTCAGATAAATGTCACCCTCCAACCAGACCTGAATATCAATATCGGTCATTTTGGACAGGGGATCGAGATTTTCGTTTTCTTTGTAAATATCCTGTACCAGATCGATCGGCAGAAAATCATCATAATATTTTTTAAGAATGCGTTTTTTCTCATCCTCTTTCATAATATTGGTGTTCCCGACGTAAAAGGTTTTCAGATCGTCACCGTACCGTTCGGCATTGCGGTAAGCGTTATATCCGCCGAAAAACTCGTCGGCGCCTTCTCCGGAATAGCAGATTTTTGTGCCTTTGGCGGTCGCCTTACATCCAAGTGCGAACGCTATCGCGGAAGCGTCTCCCAGCGGTTGCTCCATATTATACATGACGTAAGGAACGGCATCGAAATAGGATTCGGGCGTGATCAGGCAACGGTTGAATTTTCGTCCGAGAATATCGGCGGTCTCACGGGCAAGACCCGACTCGTCCAGACGGCTGTCATCGTAGCCGCAGGAATCACACGCCGCGGCATCCGACATGGCTAAAACGTAGGAGGAATCGACACCGCCCGAAAGGAAACTTTCAACGTATTCGCCGTCCTCTTTGACCTCGGTCATGATTTGCCGTAACGTCTCGTGAATATCATCCGCCCATTCGGTAAGACTTTTGTCGTGGTTGGGGGAGAACTCCGGTTTCCAGTAACGGGTGATCAAGTTTTTGCCGTTTTCGCGCAGAAGATATCTGCCCGGTAAAAGTTTTTTCAGGCCGGTAAAGAATGTTTCTTCACCGGCGGTATAGGTCATGGAAAGATAGATTTGAAGCATCTTCTGATTCAGTTCTTTTTTGAATCCGTCCTGCGCCATGATCTCACGGATCGAACCGGCGTATAACAGTTTTCCGTCATCGGTTTCGTAATAATAAAACGGCTTGGTGCCGAACGGGTCGCGCAAAAGGAACAGTCGGTCGTTTCGGTCATCGAAAATCGCGAAGGCAAACATTCCGTGAATGTGCAGCCCCATTTCACCGCCCCATTTTTCATAGGCCGCCAGAATAATGGATTCTTCGCGGGTTTCCCGCGGCAGCGTTCCATCCAGTTTCAGTTCTTTGCAAAGCGCTTTCCAGTTGCGGATATGACCGCTGTAATGTTGCAGATGAAGCATAAAATCAAACCATCCTGTTCTTGATATTTCTGTTCATTAGTTTATCACAATTTTCGTCATTTTTCAATCTTTTATGACAGTCGTTTTACACTTTTTTGATTTTTAACGTGATCATACGGCCGGAATCAGGGAACTGAACGGTCATAAATGGAAAATTATGCTTGACTGCATTTTGTTGATAATTTATAATACAGATATACTTATATTGAATTTTGGAGTCAGATTATGAGATTGGTAGTCAAAATCGGTACATCGACATTGGCATATTCAACGGGACATTTGAATATTCGTCATATCGAAAGTTTTTGTAAAGTTCTCAGTGATATCAAAGACGCCGGCTATGAAGTGATCGTTGTTTCTTCCGGCGCGGTCGGAATGGGCATGGGCAAACTTTCTTTGGGGAAACGCCCGGATGAGCTTTCCTTAAAGCAGGCGGTCGCCGCCGTCGGTCAATGTGAACTGATGTATACCTATGACCGCTTGTTCGGTGAATACAATCATACCGTGGCACAGATTTTGCTGACCGCGGGAAACCTGAAAGATGAAGAGCAGCATAATAATTTCACCGGTACGGTCGAGTGTCTGCTGAAAATGGGCGTTGTCCCGATCATAAACGAAAACGATACGGTGGCAGTCAAGGAACTGATCATCGGGGATAATGATACACTTGCGGCCATTGTCGCGCAAAGTGTTCATGCGGATATGCTGGTTCTGCTTTCGGACATCGACGGATTATTTACCGCCGATCCGCATAGGGACAGCAGCGCGACGCTGATCCCGGTGATCGAAAAAATCACACCGGAAATCGAAATGCTGGCAGGCGAAAGCGGCACAGTGGTCGGCACAGGCGGAATGGTGACCAAACTGGAAGCTGCGAAAATTGCTACGTCATCCGGCTGCGATATGATCATCGCCAACGGAAAAGATCCGCAGATCCTTTATGATATTATTGAGGGGAAACCGGTCGGCACCCGCTTTGTCGGAGGAAAAAAGCAATGACAACAAGGGAAATTATGGCCTGCGTAAAGGCGGCTTCCAGGGAAATGATCCGGTTTTCCGCCGAAGATAAGGACCGAGCGCTGATCTATATGGCGGAATGCCTGCAAAGTCATGCGGAAACGATCCTTTCGGAAAATGAAAAGGATATCGTCGCGGCGACCGGAATTTCGGAAGTTATGAAAGACCGTCTGCGTTTGACGGCGGAACGTATTGGCGGCATGGCGGACGGGATCCGTGATGTTGCGAAATTGCAGGATCCGACCGGGCAGGTGTTGGAATCGCATATCAGACCCGATGGCTTACAGATACAGAAAATTTCGGTGCCGTTGGGCGTTGTCGCCATTATCTACGAAAGTCGTCCGAACGTT
>JAZUFP010000063.1:0-2153 GCA_045640765.1 Acutalibacteraceae bacterium | reverse complement strand
TCTGCTGCCATGGGATCACCCTGCCCAAGATCGAGGTCGAAGAACCCGATCCGGCACATAAAGCAAAGGTGGAATTCGTCGAGGACGAATACTACGTGACGATGGATCATGAAATGAGCAAACAGCATTATATCTCGTTTTTTGCCGCGCTGAACGATACGGGTGTCGAGATCGTGAAACTGTATCCGGAAGGGAATGCGGAAGCCCGTTTCAAACGCGGCAGAACGCTTGCACTGTATGCTTTCTGCAATCATCACGGGTTATTCATAATCAAACCGTAAGGTATAAACATTTTGACCGTGCCGTTTATTCCGGGCACTTTTCGGGAATACTGCTTTTGACCCCTAAGCGGGAAACACCGAAAACCGGAGGCACATCATGACAGTTTCTTTTTTTGATACCAAGGAGTATGATCGGAGCGCGTTTGCGCCGTATGACGGAAAAAACGGACTGAAATTCAAATTTTTTGAAACCAAACTGTGTGAAGACACGGTCGCTCTGGCAAAAGATTCGGACGCGGTCTGCGTGTTTGTCAACGATGACGTTAACGCCGCCGTGGCAGAGCGGCTGTACGCACTCGGCGTCCGGCTGATCGCTTTGCGTTGTGCCGGCTATAATAACGTTGATCTGAAACAGACGTACGGTAAAATCCACGTGGTACGGGTGCCGGCGTATTCGCCCTACGCGGTCGCCGAACACGCTATGGCGCTGTTGCTTTGTTCGATCCGGCGGATCCATAAGGCATATATCCGCACCAAAGATTTCAATTTCAGTCTGAACGGTATGACCGGATTCGATCTGCACGGCAAAACGGTCGGCGTGGTCGGTACCGGAAAGATCGGGCGCGTTTTCATCGATATCTGCAAGGGCTTCGGCATGAACGTGCTGGCGTACGATAAATATCCTGCCGAACTGGACGGTGTCCGTTACGTTGAGCCGCAGGAACTTTTTATGAAATGCGACATCATTTCACTGCACTGTCCGCTGAATGAGGAAACTTACCATTTTATTGACCGGGAAAGCATCCGCACCATGAAAAAGGGCGTGGTGATCATAAACACCTCCCGTGGGGCGCTGATCGATTCGGAAGATCTGCTGGAAGCCATCAAAGACCGGCAGGTCGGCGCGGCGTGTCTGGACGTATACGAAGAAGAATCCGACCTGTTTTTCGAGGATTTTTCCGGCCACATCGTCAATGACGATACGCTGGCGCGGCTGATCACCATGCCGAACGTGATCGTAACTTCCCATCAGGCGTTCCTGACCGGGGAAGCGCTCGGAAACATTGCCGAAACCACCGTCGGGAATATTGTTGATTATTTTGAAAATGACCGCTGTGAAAACGAGATCTGTTACCGTTGCGGGAGCGAGGGCGTCTGCCGCAAAAACCGCGCGCGGAAATGTTTTTAAGGTTTATTCACTTTTTGTTATTGAACGGTTCAAACGAGCGTGATATAATAATAAAAAGTCCGAATCAAGAGGAGTGCTGAATATGAATAAGAAATCTGCCGCGGTACTGGTCGGTACGGGACTGGCGGCCGCTGTCGGGACCGCCTATGTTGCGGTTCGTAAAATTCTGAATAAAACACTGGTACGGGAAGCACTGGACCGTGAGGAACCCAAGGTCATGGTCAAACTGAAATCCAAAATTTCCGCGTCTGTTCCGGACGAGGAACTTCTGCGTTCCGCGGCGGAATGGCAGGATAACATGGAACGCCGCGCGCACGAAGTGGTGGAAATGAACAGTTTTGACGGTACGCGGCTGGTGGGACACTGGTTTGAAAATCCGGACGCGAAACGGGTGCTGATCGCCATGCACGGCTGGCGTTCCGGCTGGTCGCGCGATTTTTGCAAGATCGCTGATTTCTGGCGTGAAAACGGATGCTCTGTTTTGTATCCCGAACAGCGCGGTCAGGGTGACAGCGAGGGCGAATACATGGGATTCGGTCTGGTGGAACGCTATGACTGTCTGGAATGGATCCGTTGGCTGAATGAACATAAACCGACCGACCTGCCGGTATATCTGGTCGGTATTTCCATGGGGGCAACCACGGTATTGATGACTTCCGGCTTTGAGGAATTGCCCGGAAACGTGCACGGTATCATTGCCGACTGCGGATTTACTTCTCCGCAGGCGATTTGGAAACACGTTG
>JAZUFP010000062.1:0-10999 GCA_045640765.1 Acutalibacteraceae bacterium | reverse complement strand
TCACCTCGCCGCTGATCATGAAATTACTGGAAAGCCGTCTGCCGGTGGAAAGTCTGACCGTTATGGTGCAGAAAGAAGCCGCCGAGCGCCTTTGCGCCGAGGTCGGCACACGGGATGCCGGCGCTGTGACCGCGGCGGTGCGGTACTATGCCGAAACCGAAATTCTGTTCGAGGTCCCACGGGAAAGTTTTATGCCCAGTCCGAAAGTCGATTCCGCCGTGATCCAATTAAAAATCTGCAAAAATCCACCCGTTTCCGTTCGGGATGAAGCGTGGTTCTTCAAGGTCGTCAAGGCCTGTTTCGCCCAGCGGCGCAAGACCTTATGCAACACGGTCAGCAACACGCTCGGAACCGACAAAACCGTACTGACGCAGGCGTTGGAACAAATGGGGCTTTCGCCCGATATCCGCAGTGAAAAACTGACGCTGGAACAGTTGGCGGAACTGGCAGACCGAATCAGCGAAACATAAAAAAGCAGGCGAAAACGCCTGCTTTAATCCTTTTGATGGTATTGTTCGTATATTTTCAGTGCCACGCCGCGCGGCAGTCCCTTGACTTCACACAGTTCTTCGACCGATGCCGCCCGAACGGCTTTCATGGTTTTGAAATGCCTCAAAACGGCGGCGGCACGTTTCTTTCCGAGACCTTCGATCTCGGTCAGTTCACTGCTTAACATGGATTTTGTACGGCGCTTTTTATGAAAACTGATGGCAAAGCGGTGCACTTCGTCCTGAATTTCGGTCACCAGCGTGAACACCCGACGCACGGGTTTAACAGCGATCTCGCCCGAATCGGTCGCGACCGCGCGGGTGCGGTGATGACCGTCTTTCACCAGTCCGAACAATGGAATATCCGCGTTGTGCGCGCGCAGTACCGGCATTACCGCCGATACCTGCCCCTTTCCGCCGTCCAGCAAAATAAGGTCCGGCAGGGTCGCAAACGCTTCGTCTTCACCCTTTTCATATTCCGTCAGGCGGCGATCCAGAACCTCCGCCATAGAGCGGTAATCGTCCTGACCGGAAAAGCCCTTGATTTTGAAACGGCGGTATGCCGCCTTAAACGGACGGCCGTCTTTGAAAACGATCATACCGGCAACGTTTTCCTGACCGCCGGTATGGGAAATATCGTAGGATTCAATATACCGCGGCGGCTCGGGTAATCCCAGCAGTTCCGCCAGTTCGTTAAGTGCCGACATTTCACGTCCGCTGCGTTCGGTCCTGGCCGAAAGATTTTCGGCGGCATTGTTGCGGCACATCTGCACAAGATCCCGCTGTGCCCCCTTCTGCGGCAGGACGATCTGCACTTTCCGACCGCTTTTTTCGGAAAAATAACGTTCCAAAAGCGCATTATCCTCGGTCGCGGCATCCAGCACGATGCGCGGCGGTATATCCTCACGCAAGGCGTAATATCGGGGCAAAAACTCGCTGTACAGTGCCGCGGCACCCGGCATTCCCTCAACAAAGAAATGCTGTTTGTCGGAAAGCTGGCTGTTGCGGAACGAAAACACGCTGATGCAGAACAGTTCCCCGATCCGCACCGACGCGAAAACGTCTTCACGTTTATACGGTGCCATAACGACTTTCTGCCGCTCGCGCAGTTTTTCAATGGCCGCGATCCGGTCCCGCAATTTCGCGGCGTACTCAAAATCCAGTTTTTCAGCAGCGTCTTCCATCTTTTCACGCAGGTCACGTACCAAAGCGGTCCGGTCTCCCCGACGGATATAATCCCGCGCGGCGCTGACCGTTTCGTTATACGTTTCAAGCGATATTTTTCCGCTGCAAGGCGCGTCGCACAACCCGATGTGGTAATTCAGGCAGGGTTTGGACGGTGTATCGAAATTCCGGCTGCAATTCGGCAGTTTGAAAATGCGGCGGACTTCTTCGGCGGTTTCCTTGACAACGTAGGACGAATAATACGGCCCGATATATTCCCCTTTGTTTTCCAACTGCATGGCGGTCGTCAGCCGACGCCATTTTTCGTTGGTGATCAGGATATAATGATACCCTTTGTCATCTTTCAGCAGAATGTTATATTTCGGTTGATTCTGCTTGATCAGCGCGTTTTCAAGGATCAGCGCCTCAAACTCGCTGTCGCAGAGTACCGTTTCAAAATGATCGACGTGCGCCACCATCTGACGCACCTTGTCGGTATGCTGATTCCCGGCGCCGAAATACTGTGTCACACGGTTTTTCAGCGCTTTGGCCTTGCCGATATAAATGATCTGCCCCGTGGTGTCTTTCATGATATACACGCCGGGCGTCAGCGGCAGACGGTTGGCCTGTTCTTTTAACTGCGCCAGTTTTTCGGGGTCGGCGATTCTGTTCATCAAAAACACTCCTTTCGGGGAAAAATACAAGTAAAGGAACTTCGTTATGCGAAAAATCATTCCGCTTTTTTGTCTGATCTTGCTGTGCGGATGCGGCACACCCAAAACCGATACGGCGGTCACGGTGACCGACGAACCGACTTCCGGCGGTATTACGGTGACTCTGCCGCGTGATGATTCCGTAAACGGGTACCGTCTGGAACGATCGCAAACCGACCGTCAATCCGAAGCGGACAACGGCGGAACCCTTACATCCGGAAAATACTGTGCCAACAAGAACAGCATGAAATTCCACCGCCGGGATTGTTTCTATGCCGCAAAAACCGATCCGGCGAACCGGCTCTATTTCAACGACCGTGACGAACTGATCCGAAAAGGGTATACCCCTTGCAGTAAATGTTCGCCGTGACCGTTTCCGTTCTTATGATACCGCACCTTTGACGGTTTTGCAACAAAAAAGCGAAAACGGTCACAAAAAGGTATATTTTTCAGGTTTCGGCGTTGACACAGACCAAGCGAAAAGGTATAATAATACTGTTATTTTTTGGGGGTTGATCGAATGATAGAGAAAGCCGTTCGGCAGTTGGTTTGTTACGGTCTGGAAAAGGAACTTTTCCCCGCGCAGGACGCGCCGTATGTTACCAACCGTGTTTTAGAAGTAATGCAGATGGACACCTGCGACTGCAATGATGATTTTCACAACGTGGACCTGCCGCAGGTATTGCGGATCTTACTGGACGACGCCGCAAGCCGCGGTCTGTTTGAAGACGGGATCACCGCGCGGGATCTGTTTGACACCAAACTGATGGGGGCGCTGCTTCCGCCGCCCAGCGTGATCACGGAAAAATTTTATGAAAAATACGGTCGTTCCCCGAAAGAGGCCACCGACTGGTACTACCGTTTCAGCTGTGACAGCAACTACATCCGCCGGGATCGCATCGCCAAAGACGTGAAATGGGTCACGGCGACCGAATACGGTGATCTTGATATCACGATCAATCTTTCTAAACCGGAAAAAGACCCCCGGGCGATCGCCGCCGCCAAAAACGCGGCACAATCGGGATACCCGAAATGCCAGTTATGCCGTGAAAGCGAAGGGTACGCCGGACGCATGAATTTCCCGGCGCGGCAGAACCACCGCATCATCCCGATCCGTATTAACGGGCGCGACTGGTTCATGCAATATTCTCCCTACGTTTATTATAACGAGCATTGCATTGCCTTAAACGGTGAACACTCGCCCATGGCGATCAACCGCGATACGTTTTTGAAATTACTGGATTTTGTCAAGACGTTTCCGCACTATTTTATCGGTTCCAACGCCGATCTGCCGATCGTCGGCGGCTCGATTTTAAGCCACGACCATTTCCAGGGCGGTCATTATACTTTCGCCATGGAAAAAGCGCCGATCGAGCACCCGCTGACCTTCGCAGGATTTCCGCAGGTCGAAGCCGGTATTGTCAAATGGCCGATGTCGGTCATCCGTCTGCGTGCCGATGCGACCGAACCGCTGATCGAACTGGCGGACAGTATTTTGGCGGCCTGGCGCGGCTATTCCGATGAACAAGCCGGCATTTTTGCCGAAACCGACGGAACACCGCACAATACCATTACCCCCATTGCCCGGAAAAACGGTGAAAAATTCGAGTTGGATCTGGTTCTGCGCAACAATCTGACCACTGACGAACATCCGCTTGGTGTATTTCATCCCCATGCGGAACTGCACCATATCAAAAAAGAAAACATCGGTCTGATCGAGGTCATGGGACTGGCGGTTTTACCGTCCCGACTGAAAAATGAAATGGCGGATCTTCGTGAAGCCATGCTGTCGGGCAAAGACCTGACCGCTGACGAAGTTTTGGCCAAACACGCTGACTGGGCGAAAGATATTCTGGCGCGGCGGAGTGACTGGAACGCCGAAACCGCCGACCTCATCTTAAAAGAAGAGATCGGAAAAGTTTTCGCCCGTGTTCTGGAACACGCCGGTGTTTATAAGCGCACCGCCGACGGTCTGGCGGCATTCAAGCGCTTCGCGGAGAGCGTATAATGATTTTCCTGACGGTTTTACAGCAGGTCATCATCCTGTTCATCTTCATTTTTTTAGGTGTTCTGCTGACAAAAAAGAATATCATGACCGACGCAGGTGTACGCAGTATTACCGACTTTGTCTTATACTTTGTCACCCCTTGCGTGATCATTAAATCCTTTATGCGGGAATTTGACCGCAACACGCTGAACGATATTCTGTTGAGTTTTCTGTTGGCGCTGATCATTCATATTTTCTTTATCGCGGCGGTCACCCTGCTGCTGCGCGACAAGGATGAAGCCAAACGGAAAGTGCTTCGGTATTCAGTCGTTTTTTCCAACTGCGGATATATGTGTCTGCCGGTGCAGGAAGCGGTTTTGGGCAGCAACGGGGTATTGCTTGCCGCTTCGTTCATTGCGATTTTCAATCTGTTCACCTGGACTTACGGCATTGTGCTGATCAGCGGTGAACGGAAATATATTTCGGTCAAAAAGTTATTCATAAATCCCGGCATTATCGGGTTGACGGTCGGCTTACTGGTCTTTTTACTGCCCGTACGGCTTCCCGCCTTTGCGCGTGAAGTGTTGAGCCAGCCGGTCATCGGGTTGGCAGCGCTGAACACCCCGCTGCCGATGATCATTATCGGACATCGCTTGGCGCAGTCCGATCTGCTGAAAACGGTCAAAGACCTTTCGGCACTGTTTTCTATTTTCCTGCGGCTGGCGTTGTTGCCGCTCGGGGTACTGGCTGGAATGTATTTCTGCCATATCCGCGGCGATATGCTGGTTTCCATGACGATTTCCGCCTGCGCGCCGTCGGCGGCGAACACCGCGATTTTCGCCGCGAAATACAACAAAGCGCCGGACCTTGCGGTCAATCTGGTTTCGCTGTCAACGGTGGTTTCGCTGGTGACCATTCCGCTGATCGTTACGCTGGCAAAATATCTTTCCGTTTTACCGTGATCTTTGTTTCGGATATGAAAAAGGTGCATTCTCAAAGAGAATGCACCTTTTCTTGTTTACTGTCAAAAATGCGAATAAATCTTTCCTTTTACCAACGTTACGCCTTTCAACAGGGCCATTTCCCGGATCGTCACCATCTGATATCCTCTGTTTTTCAAAGCGGGAATGATTCTCGTTGCCGCCGACGCGGTGGAAGAATAAAGATCGTGCATCAGGATAATGGCGCCGTCGTTGACGTTACTCATGGCTTTGGAATAGACCGAACCGGCATCCCGGATCTTCCAGTCCAGCGTGTCGACCGACCACAAAATGATCGGCATACCGACAGCGGAATTGATCGCGGCGGACTGACCGCCGCCGGGCGTACGGCAAACCGTCGGCCCTACACCGGCATATTTCCGCACCGATGCGTTGCAGTTTTTGATCTGACTTTTGATCTGCGTTGTGGAAAGATTCCAATAATACGGATGCGTATAGCTGTGGTTGGCGATCTGACAGCCCATGGCTGCCATGGATTTGATCGCGTCCGGATACCAGCCGACCCGTTCACCGACAACAAAGAAGGTCGCCAGCGCGCCGTTCTTTTTCAGCGTTTTCAGGATCGTTTGGGTGTTCGCGGAAGGTCCGTCGTCATAGGTCAGACAAACGCTCTTCTTTTTCGCGTAAACCGTACGGATCAGTTTGCCGGTCTTCGAAAACGTATAGACGTTTTTACCGATCTTATGCAGACCTTTGAACATCCGCCCGTTGCGTTTGTTGAAGTAATACTTGTAGTCCCCGATGGTGTGCATCCCTTTGAACATCCGTCCGTTGCGCTTGTTAAAGAAATACTTGTAGTCCCCGATGGTATGCCAGCCCTTGAACATCCGTCCGTTGCTTTTGTTGAAGTAATACTGATAATCGCCGATGGTGTGCCAGCCCTTGAACATCCGTCCGTTGCTTTTATTGAAGTAATACTGATAATCGCCGATGGTATGCCAACCCTTGAACATCTGTCCGTTACTTTTGTTGAAGTAATACCGATAGTCCCCGATGGTGTGCCATTCTTTAAACATACAGCCATCAGCGGGATCGAAATAATACCGATAGTCGCCGATGGTATGCCAGCCGGTGAGCAGATGCCCGTCGGTCAGACTGTAATAATACTTTTTTCCGCTGTTTTCATACCAGCCCTTATAAAGGACGCCGGTCTCCGCTTTCGCCAGATAGGTCTTTCCGCTGACGGTGAACGGACCCGTTACCAGTGTACCTTTCGCGTCGATATAATAAATGCTTCCGTCCTTGTCGGTAATGAAACCGACCGTATCCGTCGGCACGGTCGAAGGCGCGGTGCCGTCGGCAAGCGCGGCAAGCGGATTCTGCGCCAGAATCATCACGATCAAAAGAAGGATCGACAGTTTCAACATCTTTTTCATTGCTATTCTCCTGTACCTGTATAATCTATAATTCTATTATATAACCGTTGCGGTCCGGGTGCAAGAGGAAAACACCGAAAAATCAGATTTTTTTGGCGATCATAAAGAAAATCAGGCCAGCGTTGCCGCCATGACGGCCTTGATCGTATGCATACGGTTTTCCGCTTCGTCAAAGACGATGGAACGGTCGCTTTCAAAGACCTCGTCCGTGACCTCCATACAATCAATGCCGAATTTTTCATGGATCTGTCTGCCGATGCCGGTATTCAGATCGTGGAACGCCGGCAGGCAGTGCATAAAGCGGCATTGCGGTCCGGCAGTATTCATAATATCCATCGTTACGCGGTAGGGTGTGAGTTCGGCGATACGCTCGTTCCAGACGGCATCGGGTTCACCCATGGAAACCCAGACGTCGGTATAGATCACGTCAGCGCCTTTCACAGCCGCCGTTGGGTCTTCGATAAATTCCAGCGTTGCGCCCGTCTTGGAGGCGATCTCTTTGCAGGTCGCTACCAGTTCGGCGTTCGGGAAATACTTTTTCGGCGCGCAGGCAACAAAGTGCATTCCCATTTTCGCGCAGCCGACCATCAGCGAATTGCCCATGTTATAGCGCGCGTCCCCCATATAAACCAGTTTTTTGCCGGAAAGGGAACCGAAATGTTCACGGATCGTCAGAAAATCCGCCAGGATCTGGGTCGGATGGAATTCGTTGGTCAACCCGTTCCAGACCGGAACGCCGGCATATTCGGCAAGGGCTTCAACGATTTCCTGCCCGAATCCGCGGTATTCGATACCGTCATACATTCTGCCCAGAACACGGGCCGTATCGGCGATGCTTTCTTTCTTCCCGATCTGCGAGCCGGACGGATCCAGATAGGTCGGGTGCATTCCGAGATCGGTTGCCGCCACCTCGAAAGCGCAGCGGGTACGGGTACTGGTTTTTTCAAAAATCAGCGCAATGTTCCTGCCCGCGCACAGCGCGTGTGCGATACCGTTCTTTTTCTTCTGTTTCAGATCGGCCGCCAGATCCAGCAAACCGGTGATTTCTTCCGGCGTGAAATCCAGCAGTTTCAAAAAACTTTTTCCCTTCAACTGCATTCTGTTCACCTCATTCATGGTCGGCGCAGACTTCTTTGATCACTTCGACGGCCTGCTTCAACAATTCCATCGGAATATTCAGCGCCGGAAGCAGACGGACTTTATCCTTTGCGGTCAGACACAGAACGCCTTTTTCCATACATTCATTGACGACCTGCGCCGCCGGTTTTACCGTTTCAAGACCGAGCATCAGGCCCATACCGCTGATGCCTTTGATGCCGTCCGCATCGGCAAAAGCGTCAGCCAGATATTTTCCCTTGGCATTGACGGATTCCAGCAGATCTTCATCGATACGGTCTAAAATATTGATCGCCGCGGCACAGCAGACCGGGTTGCCGCCGAACGTGGAGCCGTGATCGCCGAACGCGAACACGTCCTTGACCTTTTCGCCCATCAGCGTCGCACCCAGCGGCAGACCGCCGGCAAGTCCTTTTGCCGTTGTGATGATATCGGGTTTAATGCCGTAATTCATATAGGAATACAGTTTTCCGGTACGTCCGTTTCCGGTCTGGACCTCGTCGGCAATGAGCAGGATATCGCGGTTTTCGGCATATTCCGCGACCTCATTGACAAAGGATTTTTTCAGATTGTTGACGCCGCCCTCGCCCTGGATGCACTCGATCATGATCGCGGCGATCTTATATTTCGCGCCCAGTGCTTCCAGTTCAAAAATATCATAAGCGTCTACGTTGATGAATCCGGGGGTCAGCGGCTGATACAGTTCGTGATAGTGTTCCTGCCCCGTAGCAGCGAGGGTGGTCAGCGTTCTGCCGTGGAAACTGTTTTTCAGCGTTACGATGGTATAGCAGTCCTCACCCTTTTTCATAGCGGCATATTTACGCGCCAGTTTGATGGCACATTCGTTGGCTTCCGCGCCGGAATTCGAGAAAAACACCTTGCTCATTCCGGTTTTTTCGCACAGTTTTTCAGCCAGTACCGCGCAGGGTTCGGTATAATACAGATTGGACGTGTGCTGTAATTTGGACGCCTGCGCGGAAACGGCATCCTGCCACTTGTCATCGGCGATACCGAAGGACGTTACTCCGATCCCGGAGCCCATATCGATATATTCTTTTCCGCTTTCGTCCCAGATCTTTGATCCCTTTCCGTGGGAAAGCACGACCGGGAAGCGGTTATACGTGCCGGCGATATACGCGGCGTCTTTTTCTTTGATCGTTAAATCTCTTGCTTTGGTAAACATTGTTCCGGCACCTTCATTCGTTAAAAGTTCCATTAAGATCGAGTGGGAAACTCTGCCGTCCATGACGATCACGTTTTCCACGCCGCGTTTAAGCGCTTCGATACAGCAATCGACCTTCGGGATCATGCCGCCCGAGATCACACCCTCGCGGTAAAGAGTTTCGGCTTCGCTGATACTGATTTCCGGAATCAGCGTAGCGGGATCGTCCGGATCGCGCAGGATCCCGGCGATATCGGTCATCATGATCAACCGTTCCGCGCCCAGCGCGCCCGCGATATATGCCGCGGCGGTATCGCCGTTGATATTATAGGTGTTGCCTTCCTTGTCACAGCCGACCGAGGAAATGACCGGGATGTAGCCCTTTTCGATCAGATCGGTCACGGGGCTGATATGGATCTTGGTGATCTCGCCCACGTAACCCAGCCGCTCGTCCTTGACCGTGGCTTCGATCAGGCGGCCGTCCATACCGGAAATGCCCATGGCCTTTCCGCCGTTCATTTCAAGCATATTGACCAGTGATTTATTCACTTTCCCTGCCAGTACCATCTGTACCACGTCAACGGTTTCCTTATCGGTCACGCGCAAACCGTCCACAAATTCGGTCTTTTTACCGAGTTTTTCCATCAGTTCGCTGATTTCCGGACCGCCGCCGTGTACCAGAACGACTTTGACGCCGATCAGCCACAGCAGAACGATATCTTCCATGACCTGCTGTTTCAGTTCTTCATTGATCATGGCGTTGCCGCCGTATTTGATCACGACGACCTTACCGACGTACCGTTTGATATACGGCAGTGCCTGCGTCAGAACCTGCGCGCGCTGCGCGTTTGAAAATTGATTTGCCATAACCGTTTCCTTTCCGATCAAGTGCGATAATCGCCGTTGATCTTAACGTAATCATAGGTCAGATCACAGCCCCACGCCGTGGAGGACGCCGTTCCATCCCCCAACGTGACCAGGATCGCGATTTCTTTTTCCAATAATATTTCTTTGGCTTTTTCTTCCGAGAACGCAACGCCCGCGCCGTTTTTACAAACTTCGACCGTTCCCTTGGCGCTGGCAAACGAAACACCGATTTGATCGACATCGACCCGGGCGCCGCTGTAACCGATGGCGCACAGCACGCGTCCCCAGTTGGCGTCCGCGCCGAACATTGCCGCTTTCAAAAGACTGGAACAGATCACGCTTTTCGCGACCGTCTTTGCGGTTTGAACATCCCGGGCACCGTCTACTTTGCATTCCAGCAATTTGGTCGCGCCCTCGCCGTCACCGGCGATCATGCGGCAAAGATGGACCGTTACGGTATTGAGTGCCTGCATAAAGGTCGCAAAATCTTCATTTTCGGTATCGATCACGGGATTCCCCGCCAAACCGTTGGCAAGAACCGTTACCATATCGTTGGTAGAGGTATCACCGTCAATGCTGATCATGTTGAACGTGTTGGCAATGTCTCCCGAAAGGGCCTTTTGCAGGAGTTCCGGATCGATCGCCGCGTCGGTGGTGATAAAGACCAGCATGGTCGCCATATTGGGGTGGATCATGCCGCTTCCTTTTGCGATGCCGCCGATATGGCAGGTCTTTGAGCCAAGTGTAAATTCGACAGCGACCTCTTTCAATACGGTATCGGTCGTCATGATCCCTTCGGCGGCGTCGGCACTGCCGTTTCGTGACAGCGCCTGTTTCAACTGCGGAATCCGGGCGGCGATCGGCCCGATTTCCAACGGAAGCCCGATCACGCCGGTCGAGGCGACCACGATATCATCTGCCGAAATATTCAATTCTTTTGCGACAAGATCGCTCATTTCCTCGGCGATCTCCACACCGTTGGCGTTGCAGGTATTGGCGTTTCCGCTGTTGCAGATGACTGCCTGTGCCGTGCCGTTGGTCAAATGTTTTTTGGTGACCGTCAGCGGCGCGCCCTTGACCAGATTGGTGGTGTATACCGCCGCGGCAGCCGCCGGCACTTCGCTG
>JAZUFP010000061.1:0-2132 GCA_045640765.1 Acutalibacteraceae bacterium | reverse complement strand
AACATGGAACATTCTGTCTGTTTTATCGGACACCGGAAAATTCACGATACGCCGGAACTGCGGCGGCGGCTGAAAAGCATTTTGCCGGAACTGATCCGAACCGGAACTGTCAATTTTATTTTCGGCGATCATTCGGCGTTTGACCGTTTGTGTTATGAATTGGTGACGGAATTCAAGGAAACATACCCCCTAATCCGTCGGATAAACTTTCGCTGTGATTACCCGGATGCCGACGAATATACCATGCGGTTTTTGATCGCCGGGTATGAAGAAAGCATCTGCCCCGACGGGATCGGTCGCGCCGGACGGGCAAAATACGCGGAACGCAATCAGGCAATGATCCGGGAAAGCGACGTCTGTATCTTCTATTATGATGAAACCGCCGCACCGCTCGGCCGGAACGGCGACCGCCGACCGAACAGCGGCACGGCGATCGCCTTTCAATACGCCAAAAGGAAACAGAAAACCGTTTATAACTGTTTCCCCTCCGGCGGCAATGGTCCGGCGCAAAAATGAATGATTGAAAAATCCGGAATAGTATGTTATAATCCGGTATATTGATTATAAATTTTTTTAAGGGTTGATGTAAAATGAAACGGCAGAAAATAATTTCCGTACTGGCGGCGACCGTACTGACCGCGGCACTGCTTTCACCGCTGACGGCGGCCGGCAGCGCGATCTCCCCCATCCGGCGGACGACCACCGTGGTCGGCGGCGTGGAAACGACCGAAGTTTCGCAGGAGGGATCTTTCAGCGCGCGGATGCAGGCGGAATCCTTTATCGACGTCGGAAACACGAACTACGTGACCGATCAGACGGAAAATCCGCTCTGCGATTTTTCCGATTTTGAAAGCGATATTACCGCCGTGCCCGACGGAACGACGACCGATACGGTTTCGGAATCTTACGACACCGAAGACGAAGCGCTTGACCGTGCCGAAGAACTGGAAGCGCAGGGGTATTCCGTCACCACGGAAGAAATCACCACCGGATATGACCCCCGCACGGAGGTGTTCGACGACCGTTTCGACGCGACCATGCGGTTTAAGGAAGTGCTGGAATTCGATTCGCACCCCGTTATGGAAACGCCGAACAACGACTACCGTGTCGTGACCTGCGAAAAAATGGACTGGGAACGCAACTACAACGCCGCTTCCCGTCAGTATTCCATCACCGCGCACGATCTGCCGAAGGATTCCCGCGGCAAAAACCCCGATTTCGTGATCCTGGTCGCCCAGAACGGCAGTACCGGTCGATTCGTTTACTGGTCCAACCGCGGCAACGACTGGCTGAAAAACATTTACGCGATCGAGGACATCAATACCGAGTTTCACGAACGCGCGTCCGACGGTGAATTGATATGGACGCATTCGTTCATCGCCCCGCTTGAAGACCGCAGTTCCGTTTACGGTTTCAGTTACGAGTCCGCCGTGCATATCGGCTATACCGGCGGCCCCGAATGGTACCTTCTGCGGTTAAGCGACGGAACGATCCGGATCGTTGACGTCCATCCGGCTCCGGGCGGTCTGGCATCGGTATACTACGGCAGTTTTGAAACCTTCATGAACTACGATCTGCCGATGACCACGACCCTTTCCTACCGGGTACCGATCAAGGCGTATACCGTCAGCGCGGAAAAGGAAATCACCACCTACCGTTATGACGCGCAGTGGCGTTATACCTACACGAGCAAACTGCCCGTACCGCCCAATCCGTACGATCTCGCCATCGGCACCCAGCGCAAGGGCAACGACGCGCGGCTGATCGTCAAACTGTACGGCAGCGCGGACGATATCGCGGCTTATGACGATATTACCGTCAACTATTCGGTGGACGGAAAAGATTACAACGTTTCGATCGACGGCGTGTATACGTCGTTTGTCAACGAGGGTGAGACCGTCACCGCCGAAGAACTGAACTGCACCTACGTCGCCATTCTTGAAATCGGTGACGTGACCGCCGCCGAAACGATCACGGCGACCGCTTCCCATACCGGGAACGGGAAAACGGTCATCGGCACGACACGCGAAACGTCGGCGGCACAGATCTATTCCGCCTGGCGATAAAACGGTCACAAATATTTTTCAAACAGGGGACTATACCGGCACACCCGTACAGTCCCTTGAATTTTA
>JAZUFP010000060.1:0-11380 GCA_045640765.1 Acutalibacteraceae bacterium | reverse complement strand
CATCAAATTCAGCGGCAATGCGGAAGACATCGAAGCGTATGAAGACATCACGCTCGATTACAGCATCGACGGCACCAAATACAGTGTCGGACTGGATTCCGTTTACGATTCATTCATCGACGAAAACGAAGTTGTCACGGCTGACGATCTGAACTGCACCTATGTTGCCATTCTTGAAATCGGCGACGTGACCGGTGCCGAAGAAGTGACCGCGACCGCTTCCTACACCGCGAACGGCGAAACCGTGACCGGTGCTGCCCGCGTAACCAACGCAGGAAGGATTTACAGTGATTGGCAATGAAATATGAAAACGCTGAAATGAAAATCATCTCTATGGATGCGGACATCCTGACCGTATCGCCCGCGGGCGCAAACGAAGATCCCGATTGGGGCAACCTGGATTTCGGCGGCGAAAAGAATTCGCCGTTAGCCGATCTCGCCAATACCATCGCGGATAAACTGTAATTGATTCTCAGGGCGGATGCCCTGGTTTTAATGAATCTGAGCAAACGATTTTGGTTGAATTTATTTCACCAAACGGTACACCGGACCGCCGTGTAAACGCGCGGCGGTTCGGAAAAGTACCGCGTCAATGAATTATGAGCAATGTATGGTAACCGGCTATTTGTTACTGTTTGTTGCTCATCACTCATTCATATACATAGGAAAAACCGACGAACCGGCGCCGGACCGGCTGACCTTTGAACAGCAAATTATCATGCTGTCACGATTTGAAACGGAATCATTTGAAATATTTGCGGATTTATACAATGGAGGGCTTCATTATGACATCATCGAAAAAGTTTCCGGCACCGTGCGGACGTTCCCTGCGCACACGACCCGGTCGGTCACCGGCGGTCGAATAAGAATTTGATATAATAATTTTTAGTCTATAAAGAGAATCGGAGAAGAAAAAATGAAGATACTTCGGAAAATTTTACTGTTTCTTTGCGCCATGACAATTACCGTTACGTCTGCCGCTCCGGCATTTGCCGCCGAAACGACCACAGACCCGGTG
Source organism: Acutalibacteraceae bacterium (assembly GCA_045640765.1). Classification (GTDB taxonomy): domain Bacteria; phylum Bacillota; class Clostridia; order Oscillospirales; family Acutalibacteraceae; genus UBA737. The sequence continues at coordinate 10,362 of JAZUFP010000060.1, read as the reverse complement.
CTGACGACCCGTGACGATTTCGTTTGGGGACTCAATATGCATCATAATTACTATTCGGTCTACGGTACTGATAAATTGGAAGAGCAGATCCATCTTGCCGCCGAAATGGGCTGTAAGATCCTGCGGAATAACTTTAATGTAAACGATCTGTACCACATGGATACGTTTGTAAAACTGTGCAACGCCTACGGCATTCAGATCATGATGGTGGTCAACGGCAACCTCAGAGGATGGGGAACCGACGGTGAATTGCAGGAAGATCACGATTTATTCTATATGGTCGCCAACCGTTATAACGGCAAAAACGATCACGGAAAAATTGACTATATCCAGCTTGATAACGAGTTGGACGTATACTTTTCGACGCTTGTTTCGGGGTTCGGTAACGGTTCTCAGATCAGCCAGTATCCGATGGACGATCTTGAACGGATCACCCGCAATCTGAAAAACGCAAGCGCTGCCATCCGCGAAGCGGACAGTGACGTCCGCATTGTTATCAACGGCGGTTGGGAACACGTCGGTATGTTCACCTATTTCCAGCAGCAGGGTGTGGACTATGACGTGCTCGGCTGGGACTGGTACACCGATATGTCGCGCAACTATATCAGCAGAGGCAGTACGCCATTCGGGGTATATGATACTTTGGTTACAATGTTCCATAAGCCGATCATGATCTGCGAAACCAATATCTGGACGTATGAACTGCCGGATGAAAACGATCCCGCAACGTGGGACGGTCTTGTCGAAATCTGCGAAGATGCCTATTCCAAACCCAACGTGATCGGTTGTATTTTCTACCAGATGTGCGATCAGTTGAATTTTGAAAAAGACGGAAAATTCAATCGTGAAGCGCACTTCGGTTTTATTTCTTCCGATCAGTACGGCAACATGACCGGCAAAAAGGCGGCGTACGACCGCTTCCAGTATATCTGCGGCGGCAGTGCAACGCCGCTGGTCACGATCGAAAGTCTGAACGAACAGAACGAAGACGATCCGGAAGATGAACCTGCCGATCCGTCGAAGAAAAAGCCCAAGAAAAACGATAAAAAACAGAATAATAAAAAGCGGAATAAAAAGACGGATACCACACCTGAAAAGAAGACAAAACCGCAAAAAGAACCGAAAAAAGAATCAAAAAAGGAACCGGTTTCCCCGATCTCGAATGGTGATACCCCGACCAACGATTCCGGAATCGGGCAGGATATCGCGGACATTGATATTGAAGAAACACCCGAAGAGCCGGTAGAGGATATCCCAACGGAAATTGAGGAAACGCCCACCGAAGGTGAGGACACGCCGGTGCGTACCTATCATAAGGGAAACGCGACCAAGAAATTTGTCTGGACAAAGGAAAATACGTGGACGGTGGTCATCTATGCCGTAACGCTTGTTATCGTCAGCGTAGGCGCGGTATTGTTCTTCAAGATGAAGAAAAAAATCAAGGCAATAACCAAACCGTAAGAAATTCGGAAATGATTATTGTTTTTCGCTTGAAACAGGAATCGGGATTGTTTTGATTGCAATCCCGATTGTTAATATGGAAATCTGCCGGAATTTCAGTATAATAAGAGTATATGCTTTTGGAAAAAACAATGCGGGGAAAATCATTCCCGATATTCCGCCGCAATAAGAGTCGCATGGCGTTTTGTGTTGTACGGTTATTTACAGTGAAAGGATAAATGTTATGATTTTACCGGAAAACCTGACTACGATTTATGTGTCGCAAAAAAACGGAAATGATTTGGAAACGGGATTTTTGCCTGTTTCGGACGAGCGGAAAAACGGTCCTTTGAAGACCGTTGAAAAAGCCGTGGAATATGTAAAACAAATGCGTTTTTTCGGCCATTTGCAGCCGGTAACGATCAAGGTTCTGGACGAGGAGTATTCTATTACAAAGCCAATCGTTATAGACTGTCTGTCGGGCTATCATGTTCCGGACGGTGCTTTTAATGTTACGATCGAGCCGTATACCAAAACGCTGATATCGGGCGGAATGAAGATCACGGGATTTTCCGACGATACGTTAAACGGTGTAAAGTGCTTTTCAAAGGAAATTCCGGAAATAAAGGACGGACTGTGGTTTACCGATTTCTATGTTGACGGGAAGCGGGCCGATTTTACGCATTTCCCCGAAACCGGAAAATTAACGCCGCTGTCGGTTGACGACAATAACACGGCTTTGCTTACCCACTCGAAATGGTTTATTGCGCGCCCCGAGGATTTGGAAAGAATAAAGGATTTCGACAACTTTGAAGACTGCTTTATCAGTTATAATCATTACTGGGTCGACGAGCATACGCCGATTGAAAGTTACGACGTTTCAACCGGTAAAATCGTATGTAAATACGTTTCGCGGTTCAGTGTTTCGTCCCTTTATCCGAGAAGCAGTTTGGAATATATAATCGAAAACGTCAAGGAATGCTTCAAAAATCCGAATGAATGGTATTTAGACCGCAAAGAGGCAAAGGTTTATTATATCCCCCGGGACAAAAGTCAAAAAGCGGAAAACATTGTGGCTTACGCGCCGCTCTGCGATAAAATACTTGAAATCCGGGGCAGTGCCGAAACGGCAATAAAAAATATTACCGTTCGCGGTTTTGATATGGCCTATACAAAAGGCGATTATCAAAGCTTTGACGGGTGGGAGCAGGGGGCTCCCCCGGACGAAAACGGCAATGCCGTGGCTTTTGCTTCTGATCCGCAGTCTGTGTGCAGTGCGCACGGCAGTATCGAGATGGAATTCGCACAGTATTGCGGTATGGAAAACTGTAATCTGTTTTGCCTCGGCGTCCATGGAATTTATCTGAAACACGGCTGCTGTCATAACCGAATAACGGATAATGATATTGCGGATATCGGAGCGGGCGGTATCTCGGCGGTCGGCGGCGGTTACGGCTGCGACGAAAGCGTGATAAACGCCTATAATACCTATTCCGGTAACGTTATCAGGCACATCGGCAGAAGATATTATTCGGCCTGCGGCATTCTTATAAGGAATTCAAAAGGCAATCTGATCAGTCATAATGACATTTCCGATTTGTTTTATTCGGGAATATCGGTCGGCTGGGAATGGGGATACGCAGACAGTTCAACCAATAACAACATCATTGAGTATAACCATATCCATAACGTCGGTCAGGGCTTTTTGTCCGATATGGGCGGTGTGTATCTTTTAGGAAAACAAAGCGGTACCATTGTAAGAAACAACCTGATCCACGACGTTGAAAGCAAGCACTACGGCGGCTGGGGGATCTATACCGACGAGGGCAGCAGTTATATCACGATCGAGAATAATATTTGCTATAATATTTCGTGCAACGCTTATCATCAGCATTATGGCAGTATGAATACCATCAGAAACAATATTTTCGTAAAATCAAAGGAAATACCGATCACGCTTACCAGAAACGAAATGAGGACCGGGCTTATATTCGAAAGAAATATTCTGGTGACCGACGGCAGCCCGATCTATAAAGTCGGCTACGAGTATTGTGATTCGGGAAGCGTTCACAGTATAGCGGCACATGAAAACCTGATATTCGACCTGCAAAAGGAAAATCCGACGGTGATCAAGGTCGCCGACACGGAATATAACTTGACCGAGGCGCAAAACGCGTTCGGTTTGGAAGAAGGAACACTTTCTGCCGATCCGTGTTTTTCCGATTACGAAAACAATGATTTTTCATTAAAAGATCATTCACCCGCTTATCATATCGGTTTCAAACCGATCGATGTTCAAAATATAGGCGTATTAAGAAAAAGACGATAACCGAAAAAGGTCGGCAATGATAATAATTTGCAAAGGAATAAGATCATGAAAAGATTTTATATGATCGGAAATACGCACTTTGACCCCGTCTGGCTTTGGCGCTGGGATGAGGCCATGGCCTCTATAAGAGCCACGTTCCGTTCCGCGCTTGACAGAATGAAAGAGGATGAAAATTTCATTTATTCCTTTGCGACTCCGCCTGTTTTTGAATGGATAAAAAAGACGGATCCGGAAATGTTTGAAGAAATCAGGCAAAGGGTTTCGGAAGGCCGCTGGGAACTCGCCGAGGGCTGGTGGGTACAGCCGGATTGCTACGGCGCTTCGGGCGAGAGCTATATCCGTCACGGTCTTTACGGTCAACGGTATCTGAAAGAAAATTTCGGGATCTATGCGGACTGTGTGTTTAATATCGACAGTTTCGGTCACAGCCCGATGCTGCCGCAGATTTTGAAGAAAAGCGGAATAGATTATTATTGCTTTGTACGTCCCGAAAAGCACCATATCCCGCTTGAAAATCCGCTTTTTCATTGGGTCAGTGCCGACGGAAGCAGTGTTTTGGCCTATCGTGCCGATAACATATATCTGAAATCCGTGGTTGAAAACTTTGAGCAAAGCACCGATGAAAACGATGAAATGATCGTCTACGGCGTCACCGACCACGGCGGTGCGCCCACCCGTCAGGCAATAGCGGATATCAATGCCTGTGAAAACGCCGTTTTTTCCACTGTAAGCGGATTTTTCAAAAGTCACAGCACCGGTTATACGTTCAAAAAAGAACTGACGACCGGCGATTTCGGTCCCTATGCGAATTACAGCAGAATTAAAAAGCTGAACCGGATCGCGGAGTATGCCGTCCTGAACGCCGAAAAGGCCTCACTGATCGCCGACCGCTATAACAAGGAAGCGCTTACGTCCTGCTGGAAAGATATTCTCTTTAATCAGTTCCATGATATTTTAGGCGGCGCCTGCATCAAGGACGCTTATTCGGACGCGGAAAATATGCTTGGTCGGGCCATTGCCACTGCGAATGAAATCATCCATTTTAATTTGCAGTCGGTGACCCGAAACATAAAAATGATCGGGAAGAATCCCGATACGATCTGGAACGTTGTTGTATGGAATCTGAACGGGGTGCCCTATAACGGCCTGATCGAGGCGGAGGTACAATGGGCACACGAGTTTGACTGGTATGACAAGGGGCTCTGCCTTGAAGACGCGGACGGTAATCGCTATCCCTGCCAGATCATCCGGGAAAAATCCGTTATTCCCCGTTTTCGTTCAAGATTTATTTTCAAAGCGGAAATCCCCGCTGTGGGATATAAAATCTTCAAATTGATCCAAACCGGTGAAGCGGTCGCGAAGAAGGCGGTCGATCCGTTTGTGATCCAAACGAATCGCCTTACCGTCGAGTTTTCCGAAGACGGGTTGATCCGTTCGGTAACCGATCGTGCCACCCACGAAAAATTAAGCGGAAAAATGCTGGTTCCGGCCTGCTACGACGATCTCGGCGACACATGGTGTTTCAATATCGAAAAATATGAAAATATTCCTCACCGGTTTGAGTTCAAAGGGTTCCAACTCATAGAATCCGGTGATCTTTTAACCGAGATAAAGGCGGTTTACGTTCTTGGCCGTTCAAGTATCGAAATGTATTACCGCTTTTATGCGGATGAGCCGTATTTCGACGTGCGGTACCGCGTGAACTGGGAGGAAAAGCATAAGGTATTAAAACTGGAAACCGATATTAATCCTACCGCGCACACCGCCGCGGTCCCTGCCGGAACGGTTGAACGAAACGAAACCGCTGTCGACGTTCCTTTGGGCGCCTGGGTGGATTTTGACGGCATTACTTTTGTTCCCAATGCGATTTTCGCTTATAACGCGGTAAACGGAAAATGCGGATTGACCGTGTTAAGAAGCCCTGTATACGGCGATTTTCGCCTGGGTGAATTGAATGACGCAATCGATTACGATATCATTGACCGCGGCATCGTGGAAGGCGGTCTGCGCGTGTGCTTCGGCGGGAACGCCGATGAATGTGCCGCAGCATTTAATAATTCACCTGTTGTGATCGATGAAAGCAATCATGAAGGGTATTTGCCGCCGGCTCATAGTTTTTACGGTGTTCACGGCGACGGTGTCTTGATCGACGCGATCAAAAAATGTGAAGACGATGATTCGGAGATTATTCGATTCAGAGAAACGAAGGGTAAAGACCGTTTGATATCCTTTACCGCCAAAGGTAAAGAATACGAAACAAAACTGAAACCTTTTGAAATTAAAACCCTTAAAATACAGGATGGCGTCATTGCCGAAGTCGACATGATCGAAAGGTAAATGTTTTCAGCGGTTGCGCGGGATCAAATATGGAAAAGCAGAACCGATCAAGCCCGGTTTGTTTATCCTGACGGCATCCGTCCGAACGCGAAATGTTACGCCATCATGGCAAAAGGGTTGAAAAAATACGTAATACTGTAATTGGAAAGGAACGACGACGGTGGAATTGATTGAAAACGGAAAATTATTATATTTCAGCATTATGCCCCTGGATATGGCGCATATTCATGAGATCTGCACGGATATTAAACAGCAGTGTGAGCAGGGAGTGACCGAATATCCGTTATTTTGCATGACGTTAGTTCCCGAAGGAACGCCGCCTGCCGATAAAGTCGGGAAAATGGTCGAAAAGTTTTTGGCTTTTAAAGAAGAACTGCACGGATACGGTGTAAAATGCGGTATACTCGTTCAGGCGTCGATCGGGCACGGTTATCCGCTGAATGCGCCTTCTCCTTTCAAAAAGTATGTCAATCTCAATAACGGCAAAGAAGAAGCGGTATGCTGTCCGTATGATGACGATTTCTGTTCGTATTTCAAGGGTGTTATGAAAACGCTGGCGGAAGCTGAACCGGACATTATGATGCTTGATGACGATTTCCGGCTGATTTTCCGGGAAGGCAACGGCTGTGCCTGTCAAATGCACATGGATCGTTTCAACGAACTTGCCGGTACGGATATTACGCGTGAAGAATTGTATGAAGTTCTGCAACACGATAACCACGGCAGATATGCCGAGATTTTTGTTGAAACGCAAAAAGAATCTCTTATTAAGGCGGCCAAAGCCATGCGCGAGGGGATCGATGCGGTCAATCCGTCATTGGTCTGCGCTTGCTGTACGTCAGGTGCTTCTTCGGAATGCCCCGTGGAGGTTGCCGAAATTCTTGCCGGCAACGGGAATCCCGCCGTTTTGCGTGCGCACAACGGAAGCTATGTTCCGACGGGAACAAGACTGTTCACGCAGAATTTTTACCGGTTAGCGATACAGCGTGAAAGATTCAACGGAATTCAATATATTATTGCCGAATCGGACACCTGCCCGCAAAACAGATATGCCTGCAACGCCCAGTGGATCCATTCACATTTTGTCGGCTCTGTGCTGGAAGGTGCAAGCGGTGCGAAACGGTGGATGACCCGTTTAGGCACGTTTGAACCGGAAAGCGGACTTGCTTACCGAAAAATTTTCGCGAAGAACAGGGCTTTTTACGAAGAACTGGCAAAAATCGTTCCGCAGTTGAAATGGCAGGGCTGCCGCGTTCCGCTGAACCCGAGGAATATCTACACCTATTCGGATTGCGGTTGGAATTCCTGCAGTGATGATGGGGACGCATGGAGTTCCTATGTCCTTGAAAAATACGGATTGCCCGTCTATTTTTCGGCACAAAAGGGTGGCTTGACGTTCCTTTCCGGAACGGTAGATCAGCGGCTTGCGGATGCCGAAATCAAGGATTTGCTGCAAGGTCCGGTCGTCCTGACTTCGGAAATAGCCGACCGGTTGAACGCAAGGGGATTTGCGGAATATATCGGTGTAAAAGTGCAGGAATGGAAAGGCAAACAGCCCTCCTACGAAAAAATCCTTTTGAATGGTAAACAATGCGCCCTTCAAAAAAACAGCCGGCAGCTGCTACCCTTAAATGATAAGGTTGAAAAACTGTCTGTTGTCTACAATGAGGTAGAAGACTGTGATCTGGAAGAACTGTACGCCGCTTCAACGCTTTACCGGAATCCAAGCGGCGGAACCGTGATCGTATTTGCGGGTACACCCATTGCCGGCTTTAATTATTGGGAAGGATTCTCTTTCCTGACCCAATCCAGAAAAGCGCAGTTTATCGATCTTTTGAAACGATTTGATTGCCTGCCGATATACTACGTCGGCGATGAGGAAGTCTATCTCAAATCTGCCGAATGTGCTGACGGCAGAAGATTTTGCGCCGTATTCAATCTGGGTTATGATGTTATTGAAGAAATCGTTTTACATACCGAAGAGCCGGTCCGCGAAATCGAAATGCTGTGTGAAGACGGCAGTTTGAAACGTTGTTCTTTCCGTGAAGAAAACGGAAATACGGTCGTCGGGGAAAAGGCAATGCCGTTGAATCCGGTGATATTATTTATTAAATGACAGTACGTTCTGAAAACAAAAAGATTTGAAGGGTGAGAATTATGGCAAAAAACGATTATCAGTCGTTGCCGGAAACTTATGAAATAAATGATCTTAAAACACCGCTCGAGCGGTTTGAATGGGACAATATCTGGTGGGAACAAACCGAAAAAACAAACGCACTTCGTGTTTTATACATCGGGGACTCCATCTCCTGCGCATTGCGTCAGAAAGCAACCGCAATTTCCGGTGAAACGGTCCTGTTTGATAATTTTGCTTCTTCGAAAGCACTTGATAATCAGTTTCTGTGGCAGGGCGTCAAGGCGGTATTGGCGCAACAGAACAAGCAGGATGCCGTGCTGGTCAATTTCGGTTTGCACGGATGGCATTTGGAAGATACTACCACTTACGCGGAATTGTATAGGCGCTTTCTTGAAAAACTGAAAGCGGAAGTTCAATGCCCGGTTTTTTTGGTACTGACCACGCGTCTGGCGGATGCCGAACGGAATAAACGGGTAGTTGAAAGAAATAAACGTGTTCTTCAAATCGCCGAAGAATCCGGTCTGGCGGTAATTGATCTTTTCACCGTTTCCGAGGAAATCAAAGAGCATCAGATGCCGGACGGCGTTCATTTTGATAATGTCGGTTATCAATACCTGGCGCAGTATCTGGTGGAACAGTTCAAAAGTAATTTTGATAAATATATTTGAATATCCGCACCGCCGCCGGGAAAGCGACAATTTTGAAAGACGATTATTGATGATGAAAAGGTGATAAAAACCATGAAACGTTCAGAACTCAATTTGATTATGAAAGAGGCGGTCGAATTTATTGCCGACCGAAGATTTCCGCTTCCGCCGTTTACGTTTTGGGGCCCGGATGATTGGGCGGATAAGGGCCACGATTACGACGAAATCCGGGACAATATGCTGGGATGGGATATCACCGATTTCGGCTCGGGTGATTTCAATAAAATCGGTCTGCTGATGATCACGCTCAGAAACGGAAACTTCAACGATAAGAAATATGTTAAGCCGTACGCCGAAAAACTTCTCATTGTTGAAGAAGGACAGATTACCCCGTACCATTTTCATTGGAGCAAGATGGAAGATATTATCAACCGCGGCGGCGGAACGCTTGCCGTGCAGGTTTATAATTCCACCGCGGACGAGCAGTTTGCGGACACGGACGTTGACATTTATTCGGACGGACGTCATTACACCGTTCCTGCCGGCAGCATTGTAAGAATTGAACCGGGCGAGAGTATCTCGATCCAGCAGGGTATGTACCACAAGTTCTGGGCGGAAGGCGGAAAAGTCCTTTTAAGCGAGGTTTCGAAGGTCAATGACGACCGTGTCGATAACCGTTTCTATGAGCCGACCGGTCGTTTTCCTGAAATTGAGGAGGATGAAAAACCGCTTTACCTTTTGGGAAACGAATATCCCGAAGCAAAATAATGATTCTTGAAGATCCCGGTAGTACCGTTTGCCGAATGGCGATATGTAACACAAACGGAAAGTACGGTAAACGGATTGAGTAAACAGTAAAGGCAGAGAGTGAAAACTCTCTGCCTTTTTTGCATATCGGTCAAACGAAATGCCCTGAATGTGTGCTTGAATTTTTAATGCGAACGGTCGTTTAACGAAAAAGAAAAACAGCAAACCGATACAACCGTATCAATTTGCTGTTTACATTGTGGCTGGGGAATAGGGATTCGAACCCCAACAAACAGAGTCAGAGTCTGTCGTGCTACCATTACACAATTCCCCAAAATGTTCGATATTTGCGGCAACAAATCTATTATACCCGATTTTTCCGAGATGTCAAGTATAATTTTGCAAAAAAAAATAAAAAAACACTTGCATTTTCAAAATGTATGTGTTACAATTAATCTTGCTTTCGGGGGCGTAGCTCAGCTGGGAGAGCGCATGACTGGCAGTCATGAGGTCAAGAGTTCGATCCTCTCCGTCTCCACCAATTAGAAACCGCTTAAACAAAGGGTTTAGGCGGTTTCTTCTTTTTGTGTAACGAAAACTACCGGCAGTGCCGGTAGTTCCAAAAAGCTTTAGCTATGCATAGAAAAAGTATCCTCCTTCGTTTAAAATAGAAGTGGGTTTGCCAACCACAAACAAAAACCGAAGGAGGAATCAAGTATGAAACT
>JAZUFP010000059.1:0-2556 GCA_045640765.1 Acutalibacteraceae bacterium | reverse complement strand
CGGACAAGGTCACGAATGTCAATCGTATGGTCATCGTTCATGTCCCAAATCACCGTCGCGCCGCTTTCAAAATAATAATTCGCGCCGCTTTGGGCGGAGTTCCCTTTGAAATTGATCCCTTCGATGATGACCGTCGCGCCGCTTTCCGCATAAAGCGCGCCGCCTTTGCTGCCGGCACCGGTCAGTTTGGAATTCTGTAAAACGACCGTGCTGTCTTCCGTTTTGGATTCGACAACGCTGAAACGCAGCGTGCCGCCGGCTTTTACACGGATAAGACCGCCTTTGTTCTGTTCGGCGTTCGTATTTCCGGTCAGCGTCAGGAAAGCCAACGTCAGTTTTCCGCCGTTTGCCACCGTGAAAAACGGGGCGGATGTACCGGTATAGGTCATTGCGGAACGGAAAGACGCGTAATCCTGCATCAGCCGGTTGTATTCACTGGTAATAACAACGTCTTTGGTGATCGTAAGCGGAAGATCGGTCGAAAAGTTACTGTCGCGGATCACGCCGATCACATCACCGTTATTGGAATAATTGTAGGCATCTTTCAGCGTTTTGAAAGAATTGGATGAACCGGTTCGCACTCCGGTCTCGGAAATATTGATTTCCCAAATACGGAAATTCGGGTTTACGACTGCCGCACCGACAGAAACGGAACAGAATGAAAACACCAGGCAAAGGGTACAAAGCAGGGTAATAATTTTACGCATATCAATAACCCTTTCAATAAACTAATTTAATCAAATAAATTATACAGTAATAATAAGATTTTGTCAAGAAAAATGCACGGCAGATCCGATTTGCGAAAAATAATGATTCTTCGACAAAATTCGATTGACAAATGCTTTGTAATCCGATATGCTGATATTGAAGAAAGGCGGCGAACAGAATGAGCGGTTGTTGTTTCACGGGTTACCGTCCCGGAAAATTTCCTTTTTTGCTGCGGGAAGGAGATCGGGAATATGAATCGTTGAAAACCGATATAACGGCGGCATTGCTGGATCTGGAAGCCGACGGCGTCACTACCTTTTATTCGGGCGCCGCTATGGGATTTGATCTGATCGCCGCAGAGCAGGCACTGGAATTGCGCGACAACTACAAATCGACCGAATTGCGTGTGATCTGCGTCATCCCGTTCGCGGAACAGGCGGTGAAGTATCCGCGTGAATGGCGGGAACGGTATAAAAACGTGCTGGCGCGTTCCGACGGGGTCGTTTTGGTGTCCGACGTGTATTATACCGGCTGTTATCAACAGCGCAACCGCTGGATGGTCGACCGTTCGGATACGGTCCTGACGTGGTTCGACGGGCAGTCGGGCGGCACAAAAAACACTTTGAATTATGCCGAAAAACAACGTAAGAAAATCATCAATCTAAACCGGACGCAAAAAGAAAATAATATGTACAGTCTGTTTGAGGTATAATGCCGTCGGATCCCGTGAAGACCGGCGGCTTTTCTTCTGATAAACGGGTTGATCAGAAGAAATTTTCTTGATTCCGAAATGAAAATATGTTAAAATAATTCTGTTGAATGAAGGGAGGCGAACGCGGTTGAGCGAGCATGAGATCCGGCGGTGTTTTGCCGAAAAACTGGCGTATTATCGTAAAGCCATGAACTGGTCGCAAACCGAACTGGCTGAAAAAATCAATTATTCGGATAAATCCGTTTCCAAATGGGAACGGGGAGAGGGCCTGCCCGATCTGGTCGTCACCTGCCGGCTGGCGGAATTGTTCGGCGTCGGCGTCGGGGATCTTCTGAACGAGGAACCGCCGCGGAAGCCAAAACCCAGACGCAATCGGATACTGACCACCCTGATCGCGGTCGGACTGCCGTTTTTGGCCGCGGCAATTTTGTCTTTTGCCTGCCAGTTCGTCTGGGAAAAGGCGTGGTTCTTTTATATAGCGGCGCTGCCGGTTTCCGCGATCGTCGCAATCGTTTTTACCTGCCTGTGGTGGAACCGCTGGTGGCAGTTTCTGTCGGTATCCGCTTTGATCTGGACGGTGCCGACCGCTTTTGTCGTTCTGCTTCATACCATTTCCGGTGTTCCGCTGATCTATACCGTTTCGGCGGCGATGCAGGTGCTGACGGTACTGTGGTATTTACGCAAACCGACCTGAAAATTACATATTGATACAAAAAGAGGATACATTAAAACCGTATCCTCTTTAATTTTTCGGAAGGCGGTGTGCGTGTGAAGCGCCGGATCGGATGGATCGACCTGTTGTGGTATGTACTTGGATGCGGCATTTACGCGGCATCGGTGCGTATGTTCATTACGCCTCACCGCATCACACCGGGCGGCTTTACCGGCTTTGCCGCGTTGTTTCATCAATGGATCGGCTTGCAAACCGGAACGATCGTTCTCATTCTCAATATCCCGGTGCTGTGGCTGGGATTTCGCCGCTTCGGAAAGGGATTTATCTTAAAAACCGCGGCTGCGATCGCCATACTGTCGGGGACGCTGAATATTGCCGAGTATTTGCCGCCCGTACGGGTACAGCGCGGATTGGCGGCGGTATTCGGAGGTCTTGCGATGGGGTTCGGTTTGAGTCTTGTCCT
>JAZUFP010000058.1:0-7213 GCA_045640765.1 Acutalibacteraceae bacterium | reverse complement strand
TCACCAAAGGAATTTCTTTTACCGCCGATATCGTTTACGGGAAAGAAACCTACGTTTGCGACTGTACCGTTTCGGCGGCGGGGAAAATGACACTTTCGGTCAAAGAGCCGGAAGACCTGAACGACCTGACCTTATGGTTTGACGGGGACACGGTCACCGCTAAGTACCGCGGTCTGACCTATACCCCGCAAACCGACCGATTACCCATCGGGGCGGTCGCGCAGGATCTGTACGATATGATGCGGACCGACCGCCGTGTGACCGAAAACGGAAAAAACTGCACAGTGGGCGGAACGGTCGGCGGACGCGCCTTTACCCTGCGTTTTTCCCCGACCGGCTTTCCGCTGAAAGCCGAAATACCGGATGCTTCCTATACCGTAACGTTTCACAGCGTGACGTGGATCGGGAAATGAAAAAAGGCGGATGCCCGTTGGGACATCCGCCTTTTTTGATTGAATTGTAAATTACGCTTTATTCGCACTGCCGAACAGTTCGATTTTCTCACGAACGGTCGCTTTGATGGCTTCACAGCCCGGTGCCAGCAGTTTGCGCGGGTCAAAGCCCTTGCCCTGCTGATCTTTGCCCGCTTCGATATATTCACGGGTGGCCGCGGCGAACGCCAGCTGGCATTCGGTGTTGACGTTGATTTTGGAAACGCCGAGCGAGATCGCCTTTTTGATCATATCAGCCGGAATGCCGGTACCGCCGTGCAAAACCAGCGGCATATCGCCGGTAAGCTGCTGAATGGCGTCCAGCGTATCGAAACGCAGGCCTGCCCAGTTTTCGGGATATTTGCCGTGGATGTTACCGATACCTGCCGCCAGCATGGTGACGCCCAGGTCGGCGATCATTTTACATTCGGTCGGATCAGCCACTTCACCGCCGCCGATCACGCCGTCTTCCTCGCCGCCGATGGCGCCGACTTCGGCTTCCAGCGACAGTCCCAGGCGGTCACATTCGGCAACCAGTTCCTTGGTCTTTTCAATGTTTTCTTCGATCGGATAATGGGAACCGTCAAACATGATGGACGAAAAACCTGCCGCGATGCACTTTTTCGCGCCTTCATAAGAACCGTGGTCCAGATGCAGCGCCACCGGAACGGTGATGCCCAGTTCGTCGATCATGGCCTTGACCATGTCGGCAACGGTTTTGAATCCGCACATATACTTGCCGGCGCCTTCGCTGACACCCAGGATGACCGGGGATTTCATTTCTTCGGCGGTCAGAAGAATGGATTTTGTCCATTCAAGATTGTTGATGTTGAACTGGCCGACAGCGTAATGGCCCGCTTTCGCTTTGTTGAGCATTTCTTTTGCAGATACTAACATTGAAAATTCCTCCGTTTGTTAAAAAAATATCTTTGGTCTTATTGTACCCCATACAGGCGTTAAAATCAAGCATTTATTTCCGAAAAACCGCACGACTTTTCACAGCGTTCGCGCGGTTTTTTTGTTAATCCATTTCAAAAACTTTTTTCAGCAGCGGCTGCGCACCGGTGACCGGATCCATTTCCATGATGAGGATATCCTTCATATACGCGTCCCATTTTTTAACGACGGGACTTTCACTCTGCACACGGGCGGCATATTCGATGCCCTTTTCGCATTCGTAATACCCGAACATTTCGGTCCCCATATTCCAGATCGTATAATTGCAGATGCCGGCGTCCTTTAATACCTGCTTCATTTCCGGCCATATCTCATTATGACGGCGGGTATATTCTTCCAGCGTGCCTTCCTTGATCTTTGCGTGCCATGCGTATTTTTCCATAATAAAAAACCTCCGTTATTTTAAGGGATATTCCATCCCGAGCATTTTATATTTCGCGCCTGCCATTTCGTTATACGGCAGTTTTTCCCACGGCTGATCCGCCACCAGCCGCCCGATAGCGGTCAGATTTTCCGCGGTATCCGTAATACCGGGGATCAGCGGTGTACGGATCGTCAGCGGTTTTCCGGACGCACAGACCCAGCGGAAATTTTCCAGGATGACTGCGTTGGAAACGCCGGTATACTCAATATGTTTCCCGTCGTCGATCAGTTTCAGATCCATGATCACGCGGTCCATTTTTGAAATGACCGAACGGAAGACTTCCGGCTTTGCGTATCCGCTGGTTTCAATGCAGCGGTCATACCCTTGCAGGCGCTCTGCCAGTTCTGAAACAAATTCCGGCTGAAACAGCGGCTCGCCGCCGGAAAAGGTGAATCCGCCGAACACGTCGGGCAGTGTTTGCGCCGAGCGGATCAGTTTTTCCGACAGATCGGCAGCGGTGATTTTTTCGCCGGAAACGGTCAGACAGTTGTCGGGGCAGATGTGCAGGCAACGTCCGAACGGACGGCATTCTTCATGATCACAGGAGATCTTGCACAGATCACAGTGGTGACAGCGGTTTTCCTTATACATCAGCTGCGGCGCTGTGACGAACCCTTCCGGATTATGACACCACTTACAGCGCAGCGGACAACCTTTCAGAAAAACGGTGGTACGGATGCCCGGTCCGTCGTGGACCGCCATTTCTTTGATATCGAAGATCGTTCCCGTCAAACCGTTCACCGCCTTTCTTAAAATATTATATTGAAAAAAAGCGTTGTTGTCAACGAAAAAAGGAGGGATGCACCTCCGAAAAGGTACATCCCCCGCATTGGATCAAAATTACGGAATCTGCCAGGTGGCGGTCGCGTCATTCATGGTAGAAGTCAAAGTCTGACCGTAAATAACGGTATCCTTGCCGTCATCGATCACGATGTACGGAACAGCGGTGATCGCTTCATCGGCATCGGCGATATCCGAAATCTGCAATGAATAGGTGTTGGACAGCACTTCGTCACCGGAAACCGATTCGGGTTCACAGTCAAACACGGAAATGTTCTGAACGTACGGATCGACCGTATCGACAGTCAGTTCGCCGTCAACGTGTTTATCCAGTGCGACAACAAATCCGATATCGGTAATATCATAGATTTCACCGTTTTCATCTTCATAGTACGGACCGACGTCATCGCTGACCACGATCTGACCGAAGGCGATGCCGGTCTTGTTGTCGTTTTCGTCATAACGGGCAATAACACCCGCCGCGTTCAGGTTACTGTTAACATTTACGGTAACGGTGGCGGTAGCGCCGAGATCATCGGTAACGGTAAAGGTCAGTTCACCCGTATAGCCGTTCGCGACCTTGAAGGACATGGTAGCGATTTCGCCGGCGACCTTCATATTGGTGTTGGCTTTGCAGGAAACATTGATACCTTCGCCGCCGGTCGTGATTTCGGTCGGATCAGCCAGTTCGCCGGCAAAGTACTGACGGTCGAAATAGTGATTATCCGGGATCTCTTCTTCCGGCGTTACAAGGTTGCCGGAAGCATCCAACCATTCGGTGCAGACGCCGACATACTTAAAGTCGTACTTGCAGCCCTTGAAACCGGTAATTTCAATGAAGTTACCGTTCGGATCATCAGAAGGCGGGGTCGAGTGGGTTTGAACGTAAACGTTTGCCCATTCTCCTTCATCAGCAACGATCTTCTTATAGTTCTGCGCCGGATAGTAATTACCACCATTGAGGCGGATATCCAAATGGTTGCCGTTATTATCGGTCGTTTCACCGAAATAGCGCACCTTGAAATGCAGTGCCAGACCGTTCGGGCAGGAGCTCTGCGACGCGCCGGTCGTATTGGTGAAGGTATATCCCGCCGGAACATCAAAATAAACACGCTTGGCAGCATTAGCTTCGGTCGCGTCGATGGTCAGCTGCGGCAGATGATCTTCGCCGTAAAGCGGGATCAAATCAATATTGGCAACGCCAACCGGAGAATTGGTGCCGATGTTATAATTATCGGGGTCGTCGTCATAAACGTATACATTATTATGGGACATCCAGCCGCGGTAAACTTCGATCGACATGATCTCAAGTTCAACGCCCTTCGGAACAGCGATCATAAAGTAGTTCTGATCGCGCTTCGGCGTATGGTGATACTGTACGCCGTGCTTATGGATCTGACCGTCGCAGATTAAGTTGAACAGCGCACCGGTGTTGGATCCTTCAGCCAGAGAATAGCCGTCGGCTTTAAAGCCGCAGTTGTTGGCAATAGAGCATCTGTCGAGCGGAGTACCGCTGTTGACACGGTAGGTCATTACCGCAAAGGTTTCCCAGTAATCGCCGGGGCCGTCATAGGTTTCTTTGTAATCGAAATCGCCCGTCATTTCATAAGGAATTTCAACATGATCCCAAATGCCGCCGGTATAATTCTTGGTATCGATAATCATACCGCGGTAATCGGTCGGGACAGCTTCCTGTGATTCGGTCGTCGCTTCGATATCAGCCAAACCGACGATCTGACCGTCGGCAGAAAAACCGTCGTGTAATTCGATCGATTTGATTTCGATCACAAGACCGGTCGGAACACGGGTCATAAAGAAGTTGCCGTCAGCCTGCTTCGGCGTGTGGTGGCACTGCATTTCGGCAGTTGCCCATGCACCGGAGTCATCCAACTGCATCCAGTTGCCCGAGTTGATACCACTGGTGACCTGTGAATATGCACCGTCGGTCGGGTCATTATTCCAAAGGCCGAAATTGTCGCGCGGAGTACCCTCCAGCACACGGTAGGTCATAACCACGTGGGTGGCCTTGGAATAGTCGCTGGGGTCGTCATAACTGTCGTTGTACTCGAAACCGTTTTTCAGTTGATAGGTAATGGCTTCGTGGTAATAATCCGGACCGGAGTAACTACGGGTATCGATGATCTTATAGGTCTTTTCCACGTCGGCGCTGGCTTCGGTGACGACCAGATCTTCCAGATTATCCGAAAGGGTGGTACCGGTATAGGTCAGGTTTTCTTCATCATAAGCCAGATCATAGTTAAATTCCGTACCGGCTTTTGAGGTGCTGTACGTTACGTCAACGTACTGTTCATCGCCTTCCCAGCGGGCCTTTGCTTCCAGTGCCGGGGCACCGGTCGCCGCAACTTCATAAATGTTGAAGTTGTCGAACAGCATTTCGCCGTCACCGGAAACCTGTAACTGGAATTTCGGATCGGAAAGTTCGGTCGTGAAACGAACGGCGGTATGCTTCCAGAAGCCGACCGGGCATTCCTTATCCGTATAAGAAGAATCGGTATCCGTTGCACAGAAAACCTTCGGCTCATTATAATTGTTCTCAACAATAACGGCAAAACACCAGTCGTTCTTGTTGTTGTCACGCGCGTTCATATAGTCAAAGGAGACCATATATTCGGTGTTGGGATCAAGGTGAACGTCGGAAAAATCATTCGGGAACTTAAAGTAGGTATCGGTCTGACCGTCCGGCGTGTTACTGTCGATATCCAATACACCGTTGGTGCCGTTGGTATAGAAAGCGAAATCGCTGGCGTCTTCATCGGAAATATTAAAACAACTTTCATTTCCGTAGTAACTGATGCTTGCGCCCGGATGATCGAAATCATACGAAGCGACAACGGATTCCGGCAAGGTGTTCATTTTGTAGATATTGATATTATCAATATATCCTTCAAAACCCGGATAAACATACAGAGCCAAACCGTCTACGCGGTTGGCGGGAATGCCGAACTGTTTGACCAGGTGATTCGGTACGCCCAGTTCAAACTCGTTTTCCAATAACGGTTTGCCGCTGTTCGGACCGCAATCTTCAAGCCACATCCAGTCCCACAGCTGGCCGCCGGTGGTACTTGCTGCGCCGGCATCGTCATTACCCACTTCCAAGACACGGAAGTTGAGGTCATTATAATCAAATCCCTCTTGTCCGCCTGTCTTCGGCTGCGGATCCGCCTGGCGGACGACCGTAATATCACAAGACATAAAGATGGCCGCGTTGTCACCGAAATCCACATCGCCGAGACCGTCAAACTTCATAACCATTTTGAACGGATTGGTTTTGCCGGCAGAGGTGATGTGCAGGGATTTATTGCTGCCGAACATGACATCCAGTTCGTCACCGGTCACACGCTGGAAAGCCGGATTCAAAGAGGAGATCTGTTCATAAGATTCACTGTCAAAGGTCAGACGGGCAATTTCGTTTTCACCCTGCATGACCTTGATGTTATCAAAGATCACATTGGTGCCTTCGTTGACCGTGATATCGATCGACTTGTCACCTTTTCCGGTAATCGTATACTGAGAAGTATACCACTGGCGCAGATCCCAGCTGTTCGCGGCGATCGCATGATCACCGGTGTTGCCGAAATCGATCGACAGCGCGTTGCCGGAAGCCGGTTTGGCAAGCAGATAATAATCAAACGAAACGTTGTAGCTGACACCGTTCGAAAGACTGAATCCGGGAACCAGCAGACCCATCAGCAAACTGCCGATGGACAACTGTTCGTCGTCTTCGGAAGCGTCAACATACAGATAGCAGTCGTTATCCTTATAATTGCGCAAAGCGGTGTAGGAAACACCGGTCTGACGTGTCGTCTTCGGCGCGACCGTGTCAAAATCAAGGGTGGCGACCAGATTATCTTCCGTCATATTGACAGTAGCCGCGGAGGCGGTCGGCGCGAACACGAAGAGAGACAGTATCATCGCCAAAGAAAGGACTATACTAAGCGCCTTTTTGGCATTGAAAACTTTTTTCATAGTTCATTCTCCTTTAATAAGTCGTTTACAAGATGATGCCAATCAGGCGGCAAGAACCTTTTTCAGGTGAACCAGGTCACGAATATCCAGTTCGTTGTCCTTATTGGTATCGGCAGTATCAAAGCGTTCAGCGTCTTCCACTTCAAGCAAGACTTTACGCAACTCAACCGCATCATCCGCGTCGATGCCTTCATCGCAATCGACGTCACCGGCGACCCATTTCAAGCTGTCATAGGTGATCGTTGCGGAATCTTCCGCCATTGCCGTAACAGCAACGCTGAGAATCATCGCAACCGCCATGAGCATTGCAAATAATTTTTTCATGGAATTTTTCCTCCTTTAAATAATTGCAAAATATCGGGGGGCATTTCAATCTTTTTCCGAATTCCTCCTTTGTTATGAGAATAACTGCAATACCAAATTCAATTATCAATCATAAAAAACGCGTCCCAAAGCAATTTTCGTTTGATCATTAATTGTCCTCGGTAGTATACACAGCAAAACTGCGCGGCGGCAAGGTATCGGTCAGCGTTGAAGTGACCGTGTATTCCCCGTCTGCCGCAAGAATATCCGCATCCGCCGTCGGCGTTACCGCTGCGGTATCGTACAGATGGCGGTAAAACGTACAGTTGAC
>JAZUFP010000057.1:0-4623 GCA_045640765.1 Acutalibacteraceae bacterium | reverse complement strand
ACTGACCGGATCGTAATCACGCTTGAAAAGCGGCGCCAGCGAAGCGATCAGAAAGGTCAGACCGGCACGGATGATCGACATGGTGAACCCGCAGACCGCCATAAAGAAGAAAACACCCGATAAACCGAGAAAGGTTTTGAACCAGCGGTTTTTGGAGATCTGCTGTACTATTTTCAGAAATCCGCCCAGAAGAACGGCAAGATGCATACCGGAAACGACCATGACATGGCTGACACCGGCAGTGCGGACGTCATTGCGAAACCGTTCGGTAAAATCCTGTTTTTCGCCGACCGTCACAGCACAAACGGTGGCGGCTTCCGCCGGAGACAGACGGTGATTCAGAGTGGACCGAACGTACTGCCGGATGGCACCTGCGGCATACAGCAGCCGATTTTTTCCGACCGGCACACCGGCGGATTTTATCGTACCTGAAAGATAAATACCCTCGCTGTAATCGGCGGCACGGTACGCGGTATTTTCAAGACTTTTCAAATACACGCTTGCGTGGTAGATGTTGCCGACTTTGTAATCACCGCGCTGATACCACAGTGAAATTCCGGTCGGTTCCGGCAGAATCGGGTCATCGCTTTCGGCAATGATGCGCTGACCCCGGCCGCTTCGTTCGGGTTCTTCCCGAACGGTAAAGGTAATCGGCACGGTCTGCCCGTCCAAAACCTGCAACCGTTCCGTTTTCTGTACGGTATGCAGGGAAAGCAGGGCAATCCACAGCAGAAAGAGCGCGGGCAGAATGAAAAAACGCAACTTTCTGAAAAGGATGCAGAAACCTGATAAACAAACGCCCGAAATGATCCACAGCGGCAGATAGGTCGGACGATAAAACGCGGTCAGCGCAGTCAGAAAACCGAGAAAAGCGGCAGCGACTGCCGGACGGCAGATTTGCAGAAACGCGTTGATGTGGATACGGACACTCTGCCGGAACGTGTTTTTGGGCAAATTTTTTTGGATTTTGAATCCGCCGGAAACGGTCGAAGCCATCCTGATCACGCCTTTCCATTGTTTTTTGCAGTATAGCATATTTTGTGGCGAATTGCAAATTTTGAAAGCATTTTATACTATAAAATGATGTTTTTTTCAAAAAGCTATTGTATAATGAAATAAAATATAGTATAATATAATCTACATTAAAGTGAGGGAGTGTTGGCTTTGGAAAAAATCGTTTATCTGGATAACAGTTCGACCACACGTCCCTGCGGCCGCGCCGTGACGGAAATCAACCGCGCACTGACTGAAAATTGGGGGAATCCGTCTTCTTTACACAGTCTGGGTATGGAAGCGGAACTGGCGGTCACCGCCGCGCGGGAATCGGCGGCCAAACGACTGCGCTGTTCGCGGGATGAAATCTTTTTCACCTCCTGCGGTACGGAATCCAATAATACAGCAATTTTGGGCGCGGCACATAAAAACGCCAAACGCGGCAAACGGATCGTTTCCACTGCCGTGGAGCATCCGTCGGTACTGGAAACTCTGAAACGGCTGGAAAATGAAGGATTTGAAGTGGTCATACTGCCGCCTCAGAAAAACGGTGTCGTTTCGACCGAAGACCTTGAAAAAGCCATCACCGCGGACACTGTTCTGGTCAGCATGATGTTGGTCAACAATGAAAACGGTGCCATTCAGCCGGTTGCCGACGCGAAAAAATATATTACCCGATCCGGCGCGCCGGCATTGTTGCACTGTGACGCGGTGCAGGCGTTCGGAAAACTGCCGTTCAGCGCGTCGGGATTAGGTGCCGATCTGATCTCGGCCAGCGGTCATAAAATCCACGGTCCGAAAGGGATCGGCTTGTTATATGTGCGGAAAGGCATCTTTCTGCCGCCATTGCTGACGGGCGGCGGGCAGGAAAAAAATCTGCGTTCCGGCACCGAGTCCACGCCGCTGATTTGCGGTTTGTACGGTGCGTTGGAAGAATTGCCCGATCCGTCGAAGGCGCTTGATGAAATGCGTGATTTACGGGACTATGCCGTTCGGCGGCTGACCGAAACGGGCGTGGTCGAAATCAATTCCGATCCGGCGGCGCTGCCGTATATCCTGAATATTTCCGTTTTGGGTTACCGCTCCGAAACGTTGCTGCATTTTTTGGAAAGTTACGGTGTGTTTGTTTCTTCCGGAAGTGCGTGCGCCAAAGGGGAAGGCAGTTACGTGTTGAAGGCCTGCGGATTTGACCGGCGGCATATCGACAGCGCACTGCGCATCAGCTTTTGCCGGGATAATACGAGGGAAGATGTTGACAGTCTGGCGGAAGCGCTGGTCGCAGCAACGCAGAAATTGAGAAAGGCATCAGTATGAAAGAAGTTATTTTGATCAAAGACGGTGAACTTGCGCTGAAAGGGTTGAACCGCCGGAATTTCGAGTCGGTCATGACGGGGAATATTTCCCGCAGACTGAAAGATCTCGGCAAGGTGAACATCCGCCGCGCGCAAAGCACGTTGTATATCGAGCCGGATTCGGACGATTTTGACTTTGAGGAAGCGCTGGAACGCATGAAACTGATCTTCGGCATCGCCGCGTTCAGCCGTGCCTGCGTCTGTGAAAAAACGCTGGACGATCTGCTGAGAACGGCGCCGGATTATCTGGAGGACGAACTGAAAGACGTTCATACGTTCAAGGTCGAGTCCAAACGCGCGGATAAGAGTTTTCCGCTGACGTCGCTGGAACTTTCGGCCGAAGTCGGCGGTGCGCTGCTGGAACGTTTCCCACATCTGAAAGTTGACGTGCATCACCCCGACAAGGTCGTTATGGTGGAAGTGCGTGATTTCGCGGCATATATCCACGGTGCGCAGATCCCCGGCGCGGGCGGTCTGCCGGTCGGTACGGCGGGGCACGCCGCGGTGCTGATCTCGGGCGGTATTGACAGTCCGGTCGCGGCATGGACAATGGCAAAACGCGGTCTGAAACTGGACGCCATCCATTTCGCCAGTCCGCCGTATACCAGTCCCCGTGCCGAACAGAAGGTCTGTACCCTGCTTTCCAAAGTGGCGCGGTACAGCGGCGTGATCAAACTTGCTATTGTGCCGTTTACCGAAATTCAGGAACAGATCGGTGAAAAGTGTCCCGAAGATTATTTCACGTTGATCATGCGGCGCATGATGATGCGTATCGCCGAAAAAATCGCCGAACAAAACGGATGCCCGGCATTGATCACCGGTGAAAGTCTGGGGCAGGTCGCCAGTCAGACACTGCTTTCGATCGCGGCGACCGATGAAGTGACCGAAATGCCGATTCTGCGTCCGCTGATCGGTATGGATAAGCGGGAGATCATCCGCATTTCCGAAAAAATCGATGCGTTTGAAACCTCTATTTTACCGTACGAAGACTGCTGTACGGTCTTTACCCCGAAACATCCGCATACCCGTCCGCAAAAAGGGCAGTGTGCGGCGGTTGAAACGGCTTTGGACATCGAGGCGCTGACCGAACGTGCCATTGCCGATACACGCTATCTGCTGATCGACGCGAACGGTGTTCGCAAAAGTTTGAAAATCAGCGATCTATAACAGCAAGGGGAGGAATATGCACGTGGAAAAATTGTTGAAAGAAACGGAAGAAATCGTTGCTCTGCTGAAAGAAAAGAATATCAAAATCGCCACGGCGGAATCCTGCACCGGCGGAATGCTGTCGGCGGCTCTGGTTTCAATTCCGGGCGCGTCCTCTGTATTTGAACTGGGGGTCACGGCTTATTCCGCTGAAATGAAGGAACGGATCCTTGGCGTCAAACCCGAAACGATCCGCCGTTACGGAACGATCAGCCGTCATACGGCGGCGGAAATGGCGGCAGGTGTCCGTCGGATCTCCAAAGCGGATATCGGCGTTTCGGTGACCGGTGTCGCCGGACCGGATCCTGCCGAGGGGAAAGAACCCGGCACGGTTTATATCGCGCTGGCGGACGGCAAAAACGTTCGCATGGAAAAGTTGGTCCTAGATCCGGAAGGCCGTGAAAAAGTACGCCGCGCGACCTGCTCGGAAATTTTCAGACTGATCAGAAATTATTTCGCAGACATTGAAGAAAGTATATAACAAATCGTTTGTTAAATATATAAGGAGCTTTGAAAAAGAATGCAGCAAAGTATTAAAGTTGACGTGATCTATTATGCGACATCTACCGATTTTGAAATGGAGTTTAATTTAGGCGGTTGCTGCCGTATGCGCCTGTTGGCGGATAAGGCGGCGGATCGCCGCGGGTTGGTCCAGCAACTTGCCCGCGCGGTTTCACGCAGTCGGGTGATCCTCTGCTGCGGACCGCTGTTTGGCGAAAGCGGTTTGATCGAAACCGTGGCTTCGGCGATCGGCAGACAGTTGAAAACCGCGGAAAATGAAACGTACGGAATCCAGGGCGATCAATCCGTTTCCATCATTGACGGTTCAACACCGCTTGTGACGGAGGACGGCGTTTTCGGCGGCTGCGGGATCGAAAGCGGTCCGCAATCGATCATCCTGCTGACCGAAAGTAAGAGTGTCCGCAAGAATTTGATGGGTACTTTGATCCATCCTTATATTGAGGGTTTGAGTAAAAAAGAAATCCGTACCGCGACAAAACCGGAACCGACCGAAAACGAAACCGAAGCGGAAGCTGTGGAAGAAACCGTGGCGGAAACGGATCAGACCCCG
>JAZUFP010000056.1:0-13751 GCA_045640765.1 Acutalibacteraceae bacterium | reverse complement strand
CGGAGCCCGAAGAACGGAGTGCCGCCGGTGAAGCCGAAGCCGAGATCACCTTTACCTACTGTACGGAGTTTATCGTCAACCGTGCCGAGTGCCCGAAACAGCCCGCTGAACTGCGTGCGTATTTAGAGTCGATCGGTGACTGTGTGGTCGTGGTGGACGATGAGGAGATCATCAAGGTCCACGTGCATACCGATCATCCGGGCAACGCCATTGAAAACGCTTTAACTTTCGGTCAGCTGGTGCATCTGAAAATCGAAAATATGCGCGATCAGCACGAACGCGCGAAACACGATTCCGAAAATGCCCGTAAAAAGCCCACCAAAACCGTTGATCGCGCCGAAGTGATCCAACCGGTCGAAATCACCAAGCCGGTCGGTTTCGTTTCGGTTTGCGCCGGTGACGGTATGACGGAACTTTTCAAAGATCTGGGTGTTGACGTCGTTGTCAGCGGCGGACAGACCATGAATCCCAGCACGGACGATATCCTCCGTGCCGTTGAAAATACCCCCGCACAGACGGTGTTTGTTCTGCCGAATAATAAAAATATCATCATGGCGGCAGAGCAGGCCATTCCGATCAGTACCCGTAAAGTCATCGTACTGCATACACGCACCATTCCGCAGGGCATTGCCGCCATGCTGAATTTCGATCCCGAACGTGAAGACGAAGCCAACGCGATCGAAATGCGTGACGCCGCGGCGAAGATCGCCACGGGGCAGATCACCTTTGCCGCGCGGGACTCTGATTTTGACGGTCATGATATCAAGCAGGGCGAACTGCTTGCCATGCTGGAAGGCAAGATCAATTTTGTCGATACCGATCTGGAACACGCGGTTTTGAAACTGACCAAACAGATGCTGAAACGCGACAGCCAGTTCGTTACGGTCATCTTCGGCGAAAACGTCACCGAAGAGGATGCCGCCGCGGTCGAGGAACAACTTACGCAGAAGTACGGCAGCCGTGTTGAAATCACCATGATCAACGGCGGTCAGCCGGTGTATTACTATATCATTTCGGTCGAATAATTCTGATGGGCGGAGGTTATCTTTGTGAACCGTGAAACCGATATTCGCTTTTTGAAAGGCGTAGGGGAAAAACGCGCACAGATCCTTCATAAAATGGGCATCGATACAGTCGGTGCCCTTTTGCGTTTTTATCCTCGCGCTTATGAGGATTGGAATACGGTTTGCCCGATCAATGACTGCGAGGAAGACCGGCGTGTATGCGTTAAGGCACGGATCGTCACCCCGATCGACGAGCATTTTGTCCGTACAAAAATGACACTTTATAAATTTGTCGCGCAGGATGACGTCGGTACCAGGATGACCGTCACGATATTCAATAATAAATATCTGGCGCGTTCTTTGCACGAGGGTTGCGTCTATCTGTTTTACGGAAAGATCAGCGAACCGTGGTTTCATCCGTCCATGTCTTCGCCGGAGATCCGCCCGGTGGAATCGGTCGGGATTCATCCGGTCTATCCTGCAAACGCGAATTTTTCTTCAAAAGCGATCGAAAAGCTGGTCAGAACGGCCCTGACAGCCGATTTTGACATTGACCCCATACCGGAATCCGTATTAAAACGAAACGGCTTGTGTGACCTGCAAACCGCAATCCGGCAGATCCATTTTCCGCAATCGGCGGAGGCACTGGAACGGGCGAAACACCGCTTGGTTTTTGAAGAACTGTTTTTGTTGCAGACCACCCTGCTTTTGATGAAAGAAAAGAAACGCGCTTTATCCGGCAACGTGATCCGGCGGGATCATACCGGAGAATTTCAAAAACTTCTGCCGTTTGAACTGACCGGCGCACAGCAAAGGGCCATTCGTGAATGCGCCGCCGATCTGTCCTGTGAACGGATGATGAACCGACTGTTGCAGGGCGATGTCGGCAGCGGAAAAACGGCGGTAGCGGCGGCGTTGGTCTATTCCTGCGCCAAAATCGGCTACCAGTCGGCGTTGATGGCACCGACGGAAATTCTCGCTGAACAGCATTACGCGACGCTGAGTTCGTTTTTCAAGGATACCGATGTGCGGTGCGTACTGCTGACAGGTTCCGCGAAAAAACGGGAAAAAGACGCGGCAAAAGCGGCTTTGCGGGATGGCACCGTTTCGGTCGCCGTCGGCACTCACGCTTTGCTGACCGAAGATGTTGAATTCCGCAGTCTTGCGTTGGCGATCACCGACGAACAGCATCGGTTCGGTGTGGAACAACGGGCAAAACTGTCCGGTAAAGGAAAAAATCCGCATACACTCGTCATGTCGGCAACTCCGATCCCGCGCACGCTGGCGATGATGCTGTACGGGGACCTGGATATCAGTATTTTGGACGAGTATCCGAAAGGTCGGCAAAAGGTCGAAAGTTATTGCGTGGATCAGAGTTATCACGAGCGGCTGTACCGTTTTGTGCGGAAACATCTGGACGAAGGGCGTCAGGCGTATATCGTGTGTCCGCTGGTCGAAGACGGGGAAGAACCGTCCGATCTGCAAAGCGCGGAGACCTATTTTGAAACGCTCCGTACCGGTGCTTTTGCCAATTACCGCGTCGGATTATTGCACGGCAAAATGAACGCGCGTGATAAGGATTCCGTCATGCGGGATTTCAAAAACGGTGAAATCCGGCTGCTGGTCTGCACAACGGTGGTCGAAGTCGGGGTGGATGTACCTAACGCTTCGGTCATGATCATCGAAAACGCCGAGCGTTTTGGACTGTCACAACTGCATCAGTTACGGGGCAGGATCGGGCGCGGACCGTACGCGTCGACCTGCGTGTTTGTCAGCGCGCAGAACAGTGGCGTGACCGCCGAACGGCTGAAAGTGATCTGCAAAACGAATGACGGATTTTATATTGCCGAAGAAGATCTGAAACTGCGCGGACCGGGTGATTTCCTGGGCCGCCGTCAGCACGGTCTGCCCGAATTCCGTATTGCGGATCTGTCGTCCGATATGAACGTTCTGCGGCTTGCCGGATCGGAAGCACGCGAACTTTTGGCGGCCGATCCGAAACTAAGCGCCCCTGAAAATGCCGCTTTGCGGCGTGAAGTACGGGCTTTGTATCAAAAAATGCATGAGAATTAAAAAAAAATTCAAAAAACACTTTACTTTTCCGTGCATCGGTGTTATAATACAATCAAATAATATATTAATGGAGGTATTCCCATGAAAAAGTTGTTAGCAATTTTGTTTGCCATGGTTTTTGTTTTCAGCCTGTCTTTGGTGACTTTTGCTGCCAAAGATCCGATCATCAGCCCTGTTGCTCCTGTTGAAGATGATGACGATGACAACGGAAAAGAATCCCCGAAGACCGGCGATTTCGCTGTTGTCTGCCTGGGCGCTATTGCTTTGGCTTCTATTCCGATGGCTGTTGTTTCCAAAAAACAGTTGGAAAAATAATCAACGCAAAATGAAAAACCTCCGTGGATCATCCACGGAGGTTTTTTGTATACTTTCCATGTAAATTAAAATCCCCACCGCCGGTGGGGATTTTTTAATGCTTATTTGAAGAATAACGGAAGCGGTTCCAAAAAGATGATATCGTCGCGTTCGGCGGCATCACCTTCCGCCAAAAATGCGGCGGAGGCGGCTTCGATCCCGCCTGCGTCTTTCACAAGTTTGCGGACGGCGGCAAGGGATTCACCGGTCGAGATCACGTCGTCGACGATCAAAACGCGTTTCCCTTTCAACAGCTGCACTTCGGTTTCGCCGAGGAACAGACGCTGTTCTTTCTGCGTGGTGATGGAGGTAACGTTTACTTCCAGCGGATTACGCATATAAACCTTTACGCCCTTTCGCGCGACAATATACGGTTTTCCGGATTGACGTGACATTTCGTAAGCAATCGGAATGGATTTGGCTTCCGGCGTCAAAATCACGTCAAATTCGGGTACTTTTTTCAGCAGTTCGGCACAGCCGGCAACGGTCAGTTCAACGTCACCGAAAATGATAAACGCGGCAATATCCAGCGTATCGCTGACGGGGAATTTTTCCAGGTCCCGTTCCAGCCCCGCGATTTTCATCGTATAGTATTCAGACATTTTCAACACTCCTTATATTTTTTCACAGAGATCAGCCCGGCGGCCATGCAAGATAGCGCCCGGCAAGCATGTGGTAATGCAGATGACCGACGGTCTGTCCGCCGTCTTCACCGCAGTTTGTAACAACGCGGAATCCTTTTTCCAGACCTTCGCTTTCGGCGATCTTTGCGACCGCTTCAAAAATTTTCGCGGCGTAAATGCTGTTTTCCGCCGTGATTTCCGCCGCCGATCCGATATGGATCTTCGGTACGATCACCGCGTGAAAAGGCGCCTGCGGAGCAATATCTTTGAAGGCGTAGACAAATTCGTCTTCATAGACTTTTGTGCTGGGAATTTCGCCTGCGATGATTTTACAAAACAAACAATCTTCCATTTTTCATCCTCCGAAGAAAATTATTTTAACTGTGCTTTGACCAGTTCGACAACAGCATCCAAAGCGGTTTGCGCTTTGGCGGTTTCTTTACCGCCCGCCATGGCGCTGTCGGGTTTGCCGCCGCCGTTTCCGCCGGCCAGTTTGGCAACCTCACGGACAAGATTTCCGGCGTGTGCTCCGTGTGCGACCGCGTCCTTGCCGCAGCAGGCGCAGAAGGTCAGTTTTTCACCGTTGACTGCCGCGAAAACAGCCACCGCGTCGGCGTTATCCGCCTTGACGGTATCGGTCATTTTACGCAGTGCGTCGGGCTGAACGTCGTTGAGAAGCGCCGTAGCGACACGAAGATCCCCGACCGATACGGCGTTTGCCATGATATCACCGGTTTTTCCTGCCGCGAGCTGCGCGTTCAACTGCTCGTTCAAACGGTTGCTTTCCTTTAACTGGGCGGAAACCTGACCCGCTTTTGCGGCGATATCTTCAATATTGCCGGCTTTCAGCGCGACGGCGGTTTCGGTCATCAGTTGTTTATAGTGATCCAGCAATGCCAGACTGTTGAATCCGGTGACGGCCTCGATCCTGCGAACGCCCGCGGCGACGCCGTTTTCGGAAATAATGCGGAACAAACCGATACTGCCGACATTCTTCACGTGGGTACCGCCGCAGAATTCGACCGAATATTCGCCGGCGGTGACAACACGGACCATTTTGCCGTATTTTTCACCGAACAGCGCCATAGCGCCCAGCTTTTTGGCGTCTTCGATCGGCATTTCACGGCAATGTACGTTCGCGGCGGAAAGGATCGCTTCATTGACGTAGTTTTCAACGGCCTGCAATTCTTCCGCGGTCAGCGCGGAGAAATGGGTAAAGTCAAAACGAACGGCCTTTTCATTGACCAACTGACCGGCCTGTTCCACGTGGGTACCCAGCACTTTCCGCAGACCTGCCTGCAACAGGTGGGCGGCGGTGTGGTTGCGGCGGATGGCATCGCGGCGCGCGACGTCGATCTGCGCGGTAACGCGATCTCCGACCGAGAAACTGCCGTCCGCTTTGCCGAGGTGGGTGAAAACACCGGCCGCGGTCTTTTGCGTGTCTTGAACGGCAAAAGCGGAAGCCCCTTTGATGATCACACCGGCGTCACCGATCTGACCGCCGCTTTCAGCATAAAAAGCGGTTTTGTCGAGCACCAGCACGGCATTCTGCCCGGCGCTGACGGAAGCCACGTGTTCGCCTTCACAGACGATATCCACGATCTTCGCTTCGCAGGTCGTTTCGGTGTAACCGACAAATTCCGTTTTATCAATATTGTCAAAGGCGATACCGTCGCTCTTCCAGCTTTCACCGTCCGAGGCCTTACGGGAAGAACGTGCCAGTTCACGCTGTTCCTGCATTCTCTTTTTGAAGGTTTCCTCATCGACCGTCATGCCTTTTTCGGCTAAAATATCACGGGTCAGATCAAAGGGGAAACCGTAGGTATCATACAGACGGAACGCGTCGTCGCCCGAAAGGGTGCCGCCGTTTTTGGTCAGGTCGTTCAGAATGGAAAGTCCCTGGTCAATGGTCTTGGCAAAGTTGGCTTCTTCATTGGCAACGACCTTTTTGATCATATCCTGTTTTTCGATCAGTTCGGGATAACCCGGACCGTTTTCACGGATGACCGCGCTGCACATTTCGGTCATGAAAGCACGGTTGATCCCGATCAGTTTTCCGTGGCGTACCGCGCGGCGGATGATACGGCGCAAAACGTAGCCGCGTCCCTCGTTGGAAGGAATGATACCGTCGCTGATCATGAAAGTCGCCGCGCGGGCATGGTCGGTAATGGCACGGATCGAAATATCGGTGTCGCCGCCGTTGCCGTAGGTTTTGCCCGAAATGGCACAGACCTGATTCAGAATATTGCGGACAGTGTCCACTTCAAACATATTGTCAACACCCTGCATGACACACGCCAGACGTTCCAGTCCCATGCCGGTATCGATATTCTTATGTTCCAGTTCGGTATAGGTGCCGTCACCCATATTGTTGAACTGTGAAAATACGTTGTTCCAGATCTCCATGTACCGGTCGCAGTCACATCCGGGTCTGCAATCGGGTGAACCGCAGCCGTATTTTTCACCGCGGTCAAAGTAGATCTCACTGCACGGACCGCAGGGACCGGTACCGTGTTCCCAGAAATTGTCCTCTTTTCCCAGACGGACGATGCGTTCTTCCGGCACACCGATCACGTCACGCCATAAAGCGTAGGCCTCATCGTCTTCCTCGTAAACCGACGGCCACAAAAGTTCGGCCGGGATCTCCAATTCCTTGGTCAGAAATTCCCATGCCCACGGGATCGCCTCGTTCTTGAAATAATCGCCGAACGAGAAGTTGCCCAGCATTTCAAAATAGGTGCCGTGACGGGCGGTATGTCCCACACGTTCCAGGTCGGGCGTGCGGATACATTTCTGGCAGGTGGTCACGCGCTTGCTCGGCGGTGTGATCTCGCCCGTAAAGTATTTTTTCATCGGTGCCATGCCGGAATTGATCAGCAACAGCGATTTGTCGTTGTTCGGCACGAGAGAAAAACTCGGCAGGCGCATATGTCCCTTCTTTTCAAAGAAAGAAAGATATTTTTCACGCAGGTCGTTTAATGAAGTCCATTCCATTACAGTCAACATCCCTTATATAATAAAAATATATACGAAAATATTATAGTATCAAAATTACGGTTTGTCAATTATAAATGCCCCATATCACCCAAAGTTTTCCGAAAAGTCGATTGAAAACAGGTGCGTGGTTTGTTATAATAGTGGCAGTATCGAAAGAGCGGTGTTTATATGAAAAAAATTCTGCGTGCATTTTTTTGTGTTTTGGCGGTGTGCTGTATGATGTTGAATACTTCCTGTAAAACGGATGGAAAACAGAATAAAAAAGAAACGGTCCTGTACGTTTCGACTCACGGCAGCGATCAGAACGACGGCAGTCGTGAAAAGCCCTTTCTGACGTTGGAAAGGGCACGTGACGCTGTGCGTAAGATCGATAAATCGGACTGCGGACAGATCACGGTATCGATCGAACCCGGTGAATACCGTGTCGGTTCGCTGACCTTTTCCGACGAAGACAGCGGCACCGAAACCTGCCCCGTGGTATACGGCTGTTTTGATGAAGCACCGGCTGTTCTGAACGGCGGCATCACACTGGATCCGACCGCTTTCGGCAGGGTGGAGGACGAAAAAATGCGCCGCCGTTTGTCGGCATCGGCGGTCGATCACGTGATCTGTACCGACCTGACAAAGCTGGGTCTGACCGAAAAGGATTGGGGCAAATTATATGCCATCGGTAATTTTTCCACCGCCGATAAGTATGACGGCGATTACGTGGGGGATCTGTACTGCGAACTGTTCGTCAACGATCAGCGCATGACCATGGCACGCTACCCGGATAGCGGTGAATGGCTAAAAACCGGCAAGGTGATCGACGTCGGTCAGGTCAGCGAGTTTGATCACGTAAAGACGCCCTACTGGGAAACGGTTCGGAATCCGAAACCGGTCGTTTATTCGATCGATGAAAAACTGGCAAACCGGATCGCCGGCTGGGCCGATTTTGACGACGTGTGGATGTTCGGTTATCCCGGTCAGGACTGGGCGGATGAATCTTCACCGATCGGTGCGTTCGACGCGGAAAAGCGGATGCTTTCACCGAAATTTTCCAGCCGCTACGAGCCGAAGACCGACGCGCCGTACTATTTCTATAATGTTTTTGAAGAACTGGACGCGCCGGGTGAATTTTATCTCGATCGCAAAACCGGTATGCTGTATCTGTACGCGCCGGAAGACCTTCAAAACGCGGTGATCGATCTGTCGCTGACGACCGATCCCGTGATCACCGCGCGCGGCACGCACGATATTATTTTCGAAAACCTGACCGTCAAGGGAACACGTGGAAAAGGGATCGATCTGATCGGCAACCGCTGTGCCGTGCGGAACTGCACGGTGAAAAACGTGGCGGATCTCGGCATTTTGTTGCAGGGAAACAAAGGCGAAGTGTCGGGGTGTGAAATCTGCCATACCGGAAAAGGCGGCGTGGAGCTGACGGGCGGCAACGGCATCACGCTGGAGCCGGGGGAAAACGTCTGCAAAAATTGTCTGATCCACGATTTCGGCGAAATATATCAGACCTATCAGGCGGGCGTGCGCCTGCGCGGGGTGGGGAATACCTGCGCGCATAATGAGATTTTCCGCTCGCCGCACATGGCGGTCGGCTGGTACGGGAACGACCATACCATTGAGTATAATGATATTTACGAAGTCTGCTTGCAGTCGGATGACGCAGGCGCACTTTATTCCGGTAAAAGCTGGGTCAGCTACGGCAATGTGATCCGCTATAATTACATTCATGATATCGGCTCGGAAAACCACAGTCCCAGTGGCATTTACCTGGATGACGCGCTGTCCGGTCATACGGTTTACGGCAACGTACTGGTCAATATTCCGGCAAACGCGCTGTTCCTCGGCGGCGGACGGGACCTGGATGTTCGGAACAATGTGATCATCGGCGCCGGCAACGCCATTTCGTACGATCAGCGTGCCATAGACGGCTTTTTGGGTGACTGGTTTACCGCGTCTAAAGTGGACGGCGTAATGTGGCAGAACTTGAAAGAAACACCGTATACCAAGGGTGAATGGAAAGAAAAGTATCCGCAGATGCAGAAATTCAACACCGATTATAGCGCGGTGGATGATCCGAACTTCCCGCCGAATCCGGCAGGCAGTACCGTCAGCGAAAACATCATATTCAACGATGATTTCAAGATCGGTCCGATCAGCGATAAGGTGTATGAATTCAGCAAGGTCGACAATAACCCGTTCTATATCACGGAAATGATGGAGGAACTTTTCCGGGATCCGAAAAACGGTGATTACCGTTTCCGTGAGGATGCCCCGGTCTTTGAGGATTGCGAGGGCATCAAAGCCGTTCCGTTCGATCAGATCGGGCGACAGAAAACGTCGAAAGAATAAAGGTGAAAAACATGAAGTTGAAGGTTGTCAGTTTCAATATCCGTTTTTGCGACGATCCCAACGGTCATTCGATCGCGGAGCGCGCGCCGCGTCTGTCAAAAGTGGTCAATGCGCTGGACCCCGATATTATCGGATTTCAGGAATACCGTCCGCAATGGGAAAGCTATATCGAAAAAGACTTTCTGGACCGCTATGGTTTTTTCAACAAATACCGCAATACCACCGTGGATATCGAATCCAGTCCGATCCTTTGGCGAAAGGATAAATTCAAATGCCTGAAAACCGGCTATTTCTGGTTGTCGGACACCCCTACCGTGGAGTCCAAGGGGTGGGATGAACTGTGCGACTGTTACAGAATGTGCGTCTATGCGATTCTTTCATCGACCGAAACCGGGAAAACGTTTACGGTAATGAATACCCACTTCGGCTTCGGGGATCGCGGACAGGTCGCCGGCACGGAACTGATTTATCGGTACAGCCGGCAGATCTCCGACGATCCGACCTTTATTGTGGGGGATTTCAATATGACGCCCGAAAGTCCGGCGTACCGGAAAATGACCGGATACTTTACCGATGTCAATGCCGTGACCGCAAAAGATTTGCGGACGACCTATCACGGGTATGACCCGGAAAACGTCACGAACGAACATATCGATTACTGTTTTGTCAATTCGAAAATCAAGCCGGTATCCCAGCGGATCATTGACGATACGGTTGACGGGAAATTCGTTTCCGACCATTACGGTCTGGAAATCGTAATGGACATCTGACAACAACCGCTTGTGTTTTGTTTTAGAATGTGTTATACTACCCTGGGGTTACCGGGAAGCAGGTGAAATTCCTGCGCGAGCCCGTCGCCGTATTTGCCGCTGACCGTTTCCGTATATGCTGCCGCAAAGCATGAACGCCATTAAAGGAAACTTTGAGAAGGTCGGAAACGCAGGCATCAGCCGAAAGACCGAACCCCGATGACGGTCCCTTTACCGCGAGTGCCGGTGTCTTTGACCGTTAATTGATGAAAAGGAGAAAAACACATGAAACAAAACAGGTTTTTGAAAATGGTTTTGTCGTATGGGTTGATCGCGGTACTGATTGCGGCTATGGTACTTTTGACGGCATCTTGCGGCAAAAAGGAAGACAGCGGATCGTCCGGAACGGTCGCGACCGATTCGGTCACGCCAGTCGGAACGGGAAGTATCTCGTTTGATTTTTCGGTGGTTGACAAAGACGGAAAACAAACCGATTTCCGGGTATCGACCGAAGAAAAAACGGTCGGCGCCGCGTTGCAGAAACTGGGACTGATCGACGGTGATCAGGATCAGTACGGTCTGTACGTTAAGACGGTAAACGGGATCACGGCGGATTACGACAAAGACGGCTGTTATTGGGCGTTTTACGAGAACGGAAAATACGCTTCGTCCGGGGTGGATCAGACCGGGATCGATCCGGATGTCAAGTATATGATGAAAATCGAAAAGAGTTAAAAAACGCGCCTGCAATTTTGTTGCAGGCGCTGATTTATTGTTATCTTTTTTCCATCGGAACATACAGCCGGCGCGGCTGTACCGCCATGTATGCCGGACGGATGATTTTTCCGGCGTTGATCAGTTCTTCGACACGGTGGGCGCTCCACCCGGCGATCCGCGCGACGGCAAACAGCGGGGTGAACAGTTCCCGCGGCAATCCCAGCATATCGTACACGAATCCGCTGTAAAAATCAATGTTGGCGCTGACGCCTTTGTACATCCGTCGCTCTTTGGCGATCACTTCGGGTGCCAGTTCCTCAACGGCGGAATACAGCCGGTATTCCCGATCCATACCTTTTTCTTTGGAAAGCCGGCGAACATAATCGCGGAAAACGGTGGCACGCGGATCCGAAACCGAGTAGATGGCGTGGCCGATCCCGTAAATCAGACCGGATCGGTCAAACACTTCCCGGTTTAAGATTTTCCGCAGATATTCCGCGATCTCATCCCGATCTTCCCAATCCCGGATATTTTGTTTCATATCTTCAAACATGGCGCTGACCTTCATGTTCGCGCCGCCGTGTTTCGGGCCTTTCAGCGAACCGAGTGCCGCCGCGACAGCGGAATAAGTGTCGGTGCCGGACGAGGTGACAACGTGGGTGGTAAAGGTCGAGTTGTTACCGCCGCCGTGTTCGGCGTGAAGAACAAGCGCCAGATCAAGGATCTGCGCTTCCAGCGGCGTATAGGACTGATCCTTGCGCAGCATATACAACAGATTTTCCGCGGTGGAAAGATCGCTGCGCGGCTCGTGGATAAAGAAACTGTCGGATTTTTTGATATAGTAGTTGTAGGCAATGTAACTGTATACCGATAATTGCGGGAAAGCGGCGATCAGCTGAATGCACTGCCGCAGTACGTTGCCGATCGAGGTATCGTCGGCTTTGCGGTCATACGAATACAGCGTCAGCACACTGCGTGCCAGAGAATTCATGATATTGTCCGAAGGCGCTTTCATGATCACGTCCCGCACAAAGGAATTCGGCAGGGAACGGTAACCGTTTAACAGCGACAGAAAATCCCGCGCTTCGTCGGGGCTCGGCAGGTCACCGAATAACAGCAGATAGACCGTTTCTTCAAAACCGAAACGGTGATCGCTTGTAAATCCGCTGACCAGATCTTCGATATCGTACCCCCGATAATATAATTTTCCGGGGCAGGGGATCTCGTTGCCGTCAATGTTTTTCTTGGAAATGATCTCCGAAATTTCGGTCAGCCCCGTTAATACGCCGCGCCCTTCCAGATCGCGCAGACCGCGGTTGACTTTGTGTTCCAGATACAACTGCGGATCGATCCGCAAGTCCCGCTCACAACGTTCGGCAAGCGATGAGATCTGCGGTGTGATCGCGGAATAATCTTTTTCAGTGGATCTGTTCATGGGTGATTCCCTTCTTTCCCGGTACGGCGACCGCTTGTATTTCTGTATACATTATAACAAAAAATATGTAACAAATGTTAAACGGAATGTAAACAATTTTTTTCGGCATTTTTCGCAAAACGGTTGCGGCAAAAGGGTTTCTATGGTATTATATTGCTGATAACAAACGAAAATGGCGGTGTGATCATGAATCTTGTTTTTATACGGCACGGTGAACCCGATTATGCGATCGACTCCCTGACCGAAAAGGGTTGGCGTGAAGCGCATTTGCTGGCGGAACGCCTTTGCGGCATGAAGATCGACGAGGTCTACTGCTCGCCGTTAGGACGCGCGAAAGATACCGCGAAAGAATACCTGGAACGTACGGGGCGTACCGCGCCGATACTGGATTGGCTGGAAGAATTCCCCGGCAGTATTCTCGATCCCGAAACGAATGAACCGAGGATCCCGTGGGACCTCATGCCGAAGCTATGGCGGGATAATGACGCTTTTTATCATAAGGACGAATGGATCAATACCGAGCTTATGCGGACCGGCTCCACCGCGGATGTTTACCGCCGCGTAACGGGGGAACTGGAACGCTTTTTGGCGGATCACGGTTATGTGCGTGACGGCAACTATTTCAAGGCGGTGCGCCCGAATACCGGAACGATCGCGTTTTTCTGCCATTTCGGCATTGAAAGTGTGCTGATTTCATGGATCCTCGGCTTTTCACCGCTGACCTTATGGCAGAATTTCGTCGCGTTGCCCACGTCCCTGACCACCCTTTCCACCGAAGAACGCGAAAAAGGCGTTGCCGTTTTCCGCTGTAACGGTTTCGGGGATCTCGGACATCTTTACGCGGGCGGCGAAACGCCCTCTTTTATGGCGCGTTTTGCCGAAATTTATGAAGAAAAGGATTGATCGCATGATATACGATACGGTAATTATCGGCGGCGGCGCGGCGGGACTTTGCGCCGCGATCGGGCTGGCTCAGCGCGATCCGTCACTGGATATCGTTTTACTGGAACGTCTGCCGCGTGTGGGCAAAAAACTGATCACCACGGGCAACGGACGATGTAATATCACCAATCTGAATATTGAGCCGCAGCGGTATCACGGTGAAGATCCGCAGTTCTGTCAAACCGCTTTTTCGACTTATGACCGTGTTTTTACAGAGCATTTTTTTGCCGAAATGGGTGTGGTTTTCACCTTTGATGCGGAAGGACGCGGATATCCCTATTCATTGCAGGCGTCTTCGGTCGTAGATGCTTTGCGCTATACGGTGGATTCCTGCGGCGTTGAAGTCCGCACCGAAACGACCGTGACCGCCATCGAGCGGCAGAATAACGTTTATACGGTGCAGACCGACCGTGGAACTGTTACCGCCAAAACGGTGCTGGTCGCCGCGGGTCTGCTTTCGGGCGGCGCCGCCCTCGGATGCGACGGCAGTATACTGCAAATGGTCCGG
>JAZUFP010000055.1:0-4461 GCA_045640765.1 Acutalibacteraceae bacterium | reverse complement strand
ACGTCAGCAGATCGATTTTGCGTTGCTTCTCATCCGCATCTGTTTCAAGAGCACGTAATTCACGCCGAAGATCATTGATTCTCTTGAATTCGACATAATATTCCGCCAAACGGTCTCCGTTGTCGGCAATACGGTCAATATAACCGCAATGGGTCGCCGGATCCAGTAAATTCTGATTATCATGCTGCCCGTGAATATTAACAAGCTTGCGTCCGATTTCCCGCAGGATACCGACAGTGACCGGTTGACCGTTAACACGAACCGAACCGCTTCCGTTCAAATTAAGCACACGCCGGATCAGCAACTGGTCATCGTCTTCGATCGGGATACCCTGATCGCTCAACACCTGTAAGACAGACTTTGACAAATGACAGAAAACCGCCGAAACAACGGCACTGTCACAGCCGGTACGTATCAGTTCCTTGGAAGTACGTTCACCCAGTACCGCGTGGATCGCGTCAATAATGATCGACTTTCCGGCGCCGGTTTCACCGGTCATGACGTTGAAATGATCGGTCAGTTCAATATCGGATTTTTCAATAATCGCTATATTTTCAATATGCAGATATTTCAGCATAAAATCCCGCCGTTAAATCAGTTTTTTATATTGCGTATTGCGGCCGCCAGATCCGCTGCCTGCGCCTCGGTACGGGTCACGATCAAAATCGTATCGTCCCCCGCAAGTGAACCGAGCATACGGTCGCTGAACAGCGCGTCCAACGCAACCGCCGCACCGGATGCCATACCCGGAAAACACTTGACGACAACGTTATTCACAGCATAGTCAATACTTTTCGCGGACTGTGACAACAACATCTTATAGTGCTGTTCGGAATGATTATTGTATGAATGCGTATTTGCGCTGAGATACCGGTAATTCCCCTCGGCATCATGACCCTTGATCAAACGAAGTTCCTTGATGTCACGTGAAACGGTCGACTGCGTCACTGGATAGCCCGCATTCAAAAGCGCGTTTTGAAGATCCTCCTGGGTCAGTATGATTTTTTGCGAGATCAGCTCAAGAATCTTTTCCTGTCGATTCCCTTTCATTGCTTCCACTCCTTGCGTCTGAAAATTTTACAGATAATGTTTGATAGAATGAACGGTCGTTGAATCGTAATAATTGAACGACCTGCTTTGCGCGGGTAATGTAAATTTCGGTATTCGGGCGAACCGTGACCGCACGGCGACCATCCACCATCATATATATATCACCGCGTTTCTTGGTAAACGCCTTGATTTTTACGGTTCGTTCAGCGCTCAGCAAAATCGGTTTCGCGGAAAGCTGATGAGAACAAACCGGTGTAATGCAGATATTCTCTGTTGTCGGATCTATGATCGGGCCACCGGCCGCCATGGAATAGGCAGTCGATCCGGTCGGTGTCGAAATGATCAAACCGTCCGCGTAATAATTGATACTGTCACCGTCGACCGAAGCGGAAATATCAATGATCCGGGCGATATATCCGCTTGCGATCACGGCATCGTTCAACGCGTAATAGCGTCCGATTTCCTTTTGATCTTCAACAACGCGGACTTCCATCATCATGCGTTTTTCAATGGAATATTCCTTGGTTTTCAATCGTTTTAACAAAGGATACTCATTTTGTTCGATGTTGGCAAGATACCCCATTCTGCCGGCATTGATCCCGACGATCGGTTTATTATCCTGCGCCGCGCGTTTGGCATAGCGGATAATCGTTCCGTCCCCGCCGATCGTCACAATATAATCGGCAACACGATAAAGTTCTTCTTCCGGAAGATGCTGAAATTTATCGCAGAAAATATGATCCGGTAGATAAGCGGTAATGCCTTCTTTTTGAAAAAAAGAACCGATTTTTTCGACCACTGCCGCAACGCCGCGCTTGTCAAGATTCGGTAACACAGCAACAACCATATTTATATCGCTTCCTTTCATTGATTCAGTGTTTCATAAGATAATTGAACGACTTTTTCCGCTGAAACTTCAATAAAGAACTTCGGATTATCGCTTTTTTCAAGATAGCAGAGATATTCGATGTTTCCTTCCGGTCCTTTGACCGGTGAAAAATCCAAGCCCAAAACGGAAAAGCCGCTTTCCAAAGCCAGTGCGCAGATTTTTTCCACAACGGCGATATGCACTTTTTGGTCACGGACGACACCCTTTTTACCGACATTTTCACGGCCCGCTTCAAACTGCGGTTTGATCAAACAAACGGCGCGTCCGTTCTCTTTCAAAAGTGTTCGCATGACGGGCAGAATGTGGGAAAGTGAAATAAAGGAAACGTCAACCGACGCAAAATCCAACTCATCCGGCACCTGCTCACGTGTTACATACCGGAAATTGGTACGTTCAAGATTAACAACGCGTTCATCGGTTCGCAGTTTCCAGGCCAGCTGCCCGTATCCAACGTCGATACTGAAAACCTTTCGTGCGCCGTTTTGCAGCATGCAATCCGTAAAGCCACCTGTGGAAGCGCCGATGTCTGCACAAACACAGCCGTCCAGTTTGACTCCGAAACAATCAATGGCCTTTTCCAGTTTCAAGCCGCCGCGGCTGACATATTTCAGGGTCTCACCGCGCACCTCGATTTTCTGTTCGGGTTTTATCGGCTGACCTGCCTTATCGCATTTCTGGTTATCTACAAAAACGATACCGGACATGATCAGCGCTTTTGCCTTTTCCCTGCTTTCAGCAAGATTTCGTTCAACCAAAGCAGTATCCAAACGTATTTTATCGCTCATAACTTCGCCTCAAAAGCAGTTTTCATTGACGCCGAATCCAAACCGAGATCCGCCAGTGCCGTTTCAACGTCGGCCGCCGGAACAAAACGATCGTCAACGGCGTGCACAGTATATTTTCCGCAAAAATCCGATTCCTGTAAAAAGGTACCGAACTGTTCTGCAATACCACCGCGCCGGATCCCTTCCTCAAAAAAGTCGATTTGTTTATAGCCGGCACACAACTTTTTCAGTTGCGGATCGATCGGGACGATGCGATTCAATTTTATGATATCAACATCGGGCAAATCGGCATTGACGGCCTCAAAATACAACCGTCCGTAAGTAATAAGCGCTTTGTCGGAACCATGACCGATAACCGTATAATTGCCGGAAAATTCATGCTCGGTCGGCTGTTCGCATCCACGCGGATAACGAATGGCGCAAAGTTCGGTATTGCCGGCTGTTTCAACGATTCTGCTTCGTAATTCCTTGTAATCGAACGGAGAATACACCGTCATGCCGGGAACGGTCGAAAGATACGCCGCGTCAAACAAGCCCTGATGACTTTCCCCGTCTTCCCCGACGATTCCGGCACGGTCAACCAGCAATTTCAACGGCAGATGTTCGATCGCCGCATCGTGGATCAGTTGATCGTACCCTCGCTGTAAAAAGGTTGAATAGACCACAAAGAACGGGATCATACCGCCTTTGGCAAGTCCCGCCGCAAAAGTGACGGCATGCTGTTCGGCAATGCCGACATCAAAAAATCTGTTTCGGTATTGCTCGGCAAAATTAT
This sequence comes from Acutalibacteraceae bacterium, assembly GCA_045640765.1. Taxonomy (GTDB): domain Bacteria; phylum Bacillota; class Clostridia; order Oscillospirales; family Acutalibacteraceae; genus UBA737. The sequence goes on along the minus strand of JAZUFP010000055.1, from coordinate 962 downwards.
GCAGGCCCGTGCCCTCGGTCATCGCGGCGGTCACGGCACAGATCCGATCATTATTCGATGCGAGTTCGCACAAGGTATTCCCGGCAATATCAGAATAGGTCACCTTGCAGGACGGCCGTGTGCCGGTTTGCGCGTCAAAGGGTGAAACACCGTGATAATTCTTCGGTTTTTCTTCCGCGTAGGAATATCCTTTTCCCTTTGTGGTCACAACGTGAATCAAAGCCGGGCGTGCCGTTTGTTTGGCCGCACGGAACAGTGTCTCCATCGCCGCGATATCATGCCCGTCGACCGGACCGAGATAGTGAAATCCCAACGCGCTGAAAATATTATTTCGATAAACCATGCTTTTAATAAAATTCTTTGCACGGTCAAAGAAACGGAAAATATGTTTCCCGACAAAAGGAATCTTCAGCAAAAAGTTTCCGACCGCAAATTTTACGCGGTGATAACGCGGGCGGTTACGCAAACTTGTGAAAGCCCGCGCGACCGAACCGACATTACGGGAAATCGACATCTTATTATCGTTCAGTATAACAATGAAATTACTGCGTCCGCCGCCGGCGTTATTCAGCGCTTCATACGCCATTCCGCCGGTCATGGCACCGTCACCGATCACGGCGATCGCCGTACCGCTTTCGCCGCGAATTTGTTTTGCCTTATAAATGCCGTATGCCGCGGAAATAGAATTACTGCTGTGACCGGAAACAAAAGCGTCATGTTCACTTTCGGAAGGACGCAAAAATCCGGAAATGCCGTCTTTTTGACGCAGCGTCGAAAAGGATTCAAAACGGCCGGTCAGGAGTTTATGCGTATAGCATTGATGACCTACATCAAACAGAATCGCGTCTTCCGGAGAATGAAATACACGATGCAGCGCGACCGTTAATTCAACAGCGCCGAGATTCGACGCCAAATGACCGCCGTTTTTGGAAACAGTGTTTACAATGCAATCCCGTATTTCA
>JAZUFP010000054.1:0-3505 GCA_045640765.1 Acutalibacteraceae bacterium | reverse complement strand
TTTATCTTCATAGCCGAGTTCTTCGCAGATTTTTGCGGCTTCTGCTTTCGGATATCCCGTAACGATGCGGTCAACCAGCGTACTGCAAAAGACATTAGCTTCTTCGATCCAAGTCTTGAATTCAGTCGGCAGTTTCCAAGTGTCGCACAGTTTCAGCACGCATTCTTTCAGCTTACCGCCGTTGTTTTCGATCAGTTCGACCGGTAGGATGATCAGTCCTTTGTCAGCCGCACCGCCGAAAGCGGTATATCTTTCAAACAAAAACTTTGTCAGTTTCCCGGGGTAGGTCTCGGGCAGACCTTCAAAATGATCCGTTTCATCAAATACGATACCGGCTTCGGTGGTATTGGAAACGACGAAGCGCAGGGTGTCGATATGCGCCAGCGCCATAGACCCGTCGTAATCACGGTCACTTTCGACCGTTTTTGAAACGGAGGTGATAATGCGGCTGTCGTTGATGACTTTTCCGTTTTCTTTGCCGCGCAGAACCACAGTGTAGAGATTATCCTGCTCCGTGAAGGAAGCAAGACTGCCGAACGGAATGGGTTTTACAATAGCGATACTGCCGTTAAAATCCGATTTTTCGTTGGCAATGTCAATCATATAATCGACAAAGGCACGCAAAAAGTTGCCTTCGCCGAACTGCACGACCTTTATCGGATACGTTGTTTTGATTGCTTTTTCCTGAATATTCATGTGATCACCTTACAGACCAAAATAACGTTCGGCGTTATAATAACAAATATCCCGTACCAGCTGACCCAACTGTTTTTCGTCATTGGGATATTCCCCGTTTTCCACCCATTCGCCGATGAGGTTACAGAGAATACGGCGGAAATACTCATGACGGGTATAAGACAGAAAACTGCGGGAGTCGGTCAGCATACCGATAAAGTTACCGAAAACCGAAAGGTTGGCAAGCGATTTCAACTGCGCTTCCATTCCGGATTTCGTATCGCTGAACCACCACGCCGAGCCGTGCTGGATCTTTCCGGCAACTTCGGTACCCTGGAAGCAACCGAGAATGGTATCCAACAGTTCGTTATCCTGCGGATTCAGGGAATACAAGATCGTTTTCGGCAGAGCGTTTTCCTTTTCCAGCGTGTTCATCAGTCCGACGATCTGTTCGCCGCTGTTACAGGTCGAAATACAGTCAAATCCCGTATCGGGACCCAAAGCTTCAAACATTTTTACATTGGTATTGCGCTGGGCACCGTAATGCAGCTGCATGACGATCCCCCGTTTGGCGTATTCTTTGCCCAAAAACAGCAGGATCGCGGTTTTATAGCCATCCGCCTGCTGTTTTGTGATCTTTCCGCCGGAAAGCACGGTTTTGAAGCTTTCTTCCGTTTCCGCTTCGCTTGCCGGTTCAAACGGGATATAATCCAGACCGTGATCGCTGGCCCGGCAGCCGAGTTCGTAGAAAAGATCCAGCCGTTTTGCCAGCGCGGTTTTGACGTCCCGCACGGAAGTGATTTTCATTTCCGCGGCGGCGGCCAGTTTTTCGATATATCCGGCAAATCCGTCCTTATCGATATTGATGGCTTTATCCGGTCGGAAAGACGGTGCCACCAAAACGTCAAAAGAATCATCCTCTTTCAGTTTCCGATGCCATTCCAGTGAATCGGTCGGATCATCGGTCGTGCCGATCATCTTCACGTTGGATTTTCGGATGATACTGCGGACAGACATACCGTCTTCACGCAGTTTCGCATTACACAGATCATAAACTTCTTTTGCGGTTTCGGCGGTCAGTTCACCGTCAAAACCGAAATAGCGTTTCAGTTCCAGATGGCACCAGTGATACATCGGATTCCCGATCAGTTTCGGCATTACTTCGGCAAAGCGCAAAAACTTGGTATAATCGTCCGCATCCCCGGTGATCTCGTTTTCCGGCACGCCGTTGGAACGGATCAGACGCCATTTATAATGATCGCCGCCCAGCCAGATCTGCGTGATGTTCTCGAACTTTCTGTCCTCATATATTTCCTGCGGATTGATATGACAGTGATAGTCGATGATCGGCATTTCCGCGGCATATTCCTTAAACAGCCGGTTTGATGTGTGATTTTTCAGCAAAAACGAATCCGAAATCATAATATTTACCCCTGATCCTTGATAATATTTTTTATTTTTTTATCGGCATCCACGGCACGAATCCCGACCGTATGATCCCGCAATAACCGTATGGAGGTGATTTTCGCGAAGCAGTCCGGAAGATCAGTCAGGCTTTCGCCCGGTCGGACGCCGTTTTGCCCGTTCCCTTTCAGCACCATGATACCGCGCTCATAAGTTTCAGCCAGATCCGACAGACCGTCTGCCGCCCGATGCGGTAAAAACGCATATTCGATCCGGTGTTTCCCGCGATCCGCCGTAGAGTCCGGAACCTTGGCCTTATCACCGTTATACGGCGAGGTCAGCAAGGTCAGACGGATCCTGCCGTTCAAAGCGTCATATCCGTGTTTAGAGCGGTTCAGCAACGCGAAACCGCAGGTATCGTTTCTTAAATCCCCGTAGGTGATCGCCGGCACCTCAAAACGCGCCTTTTCGTACGGGGTATCCCGTTTGACGGGGCGTTCCAGTTCCCCGAACGGGACCTGATAGAACGCTTTTGCGTCCGTAACCGCCGTATCGGCGCACACCTTCAATACTTTGCGGTCTTCCCACCAATCCGCCGAAAGCACACAGCGGACCATGGGATCGTTCGCGTAAACGATAAAATCCTGCGTAAAAAAGGCGGTCGGATATTCCACGCCGGGAGTATGCCAAAGGTAAGTACCGTAATACGGCTTCTTGTCCTGCCAAACCCCGAAAGAACAGCGCGCGCGGAAAACAACACGGACAGGCCCGCTTTCGATCAGGTCGAATCCGTCACACCGCACGTCCCACTCTTTGCCGGTAAAACCGAAATTCCAGGTATCGTAATCACGGCTTTTGACATCTTCCAGCACTTTGAGATTGCCGATATGCCCCTTGCAGAATTCCATACCGTTAAATATCAGCGAGCATATTGTACCAGATTTACGGTCGAAATGCAACCGGATCACGCCGTTATCGACAGAATCCGGCGTGACCGTAAACGGGAACGGCGGCGTGCCTTCGGCGCAGGTGTACCTTTCCACCGCCAATGCCGGCAGGTCTTCGGCGACAAAAACCGTGTTGCCGTCATGGGTTTTCTGAAACGGTATCAGCCGTTTTTTGCTGTCGGTCAGATAGCCGCTTTCCTTACACGGCGTTTCATCCAGAATGACCGGCGCGCAAACCTTACGGCAAAGCGGATTGAACACGTAGCTGTTTTCGCCTTTGCCGAGCAGTTTTTCCGAGCAGACCGAAACAGACCGATCAATCCGGTCAAAAGCGACCTTGTAATCTTCGTATAAATCGGCATATCCCTGCGCGACACTCGTGCCGGCAAGTACATCGTGAAATTGGGCAAACAGATGCTTTTTCCAGGCAGGTCCCAAATCGTCATACAGACCCGAGGCCACTTGCAGACTTTCGGCAT
>JAZUFP010000053.1:0-4977 GCA_045640765.1 Acutalibacteraceae bacterium | reverse complement strand
AGCGGTAAAATAACGCTGACCGATGAAACAACGGGCAAAAAAATTCCGCTGTGCTGTAATTTTACTGATCGTCAAAAACAAATCTTAAAGGCGGGCGGATTGCTTGCTTTCACAAAAATGAATTAAGGGAGTCATCATCATGGAAGAACAAAAACAAATTGACCTTGCTGTGGAGCAGTTCCGCACCCTGCTTTTGGAACAGATCGCGCGCGAGCGCAAAATGGAGTCGGAAAAGAAATATACCGACTATCAGAAACTGGATAAGATCATCATCGGTATTTGCGGCGGCGATGGGATCGGACCGATCATTTCCGCCGAATCTGAACGTCTTTTGCAATTTATATTAAAAGATGAAATTGCCGCCGGCAAGATTGAACTGCGTACGATCGAGGGATTGACGATCGAGAACCGCATTGAACATAATCAGGCCATTCCGGATGATGTGCTGGCTGAAATCAAAGCGTGCAACGTGATTTTGAAAGCTCCGACCACTACGTTGAAAGGCGGAACGCTGGAAAGCGCCAACGTCGCGATGCGCCGTGAACTGGATCTGTATGCGAACGTCCGCCCGGTCGCCGTTAAGGAAGAGGGGATCGACTGGACGTTCTTCCGTGAAAATACCGAGGGTGAATACGTTTTGGGTTCCCGTGGTGTTCAGATCGATAATACTCTTGCTTTTGATTTTAAGGTAACGACCTACGAAGGCACCAAACGAATCGCCCGCGCGGCGTTTGAATATGCCAAAAAGAATGGCAAAACCAATGTTGCTATTGTTACCAAAGCAAATATCATGAAAAAGACCGACGGTACTTTTTCGGAACTCTGTCACGAGGTCGCGAAAGATTATCCGGAAATCACCGCGGAAGACTGGTACATTGATATTATGACAGCCAATCTGGTCAACCCGCGTCAGCGCTCTAAATTCCAGGTTTTTGTACTGCCGAATCTGTACGGTGATATCATTACTGATGAGGCGGCGCAGATTCAGGGCGGTGTCGGTACGGCCGGCAGCGCGAATATCGGAGATGAATATGCGATGTTCGAAGCCATACACGGTTCGGCACCGCGTATGATCGAACAGGGCAGAGGGAAATACGCGAATCCGACCAGTATGTTCAAAGCTACCGAAATGCTGCTGCGTCATATCGGCTTTACCGAAAAAGCAGATAAACTGGATAAAGCATTGACCTACTGTACCGTGACCGAGCCGAAGTTTGTTATTACCGGACGGGATGACGGTGCCACGGGCGCGGAATTTGCCGATTATCTGATGGCAACGATCGAAACGATGTAAGATGTATAAAAAAAGTCGTCTTTCATTTGAAAGACGACTTTTTTATGTGTTTAATGATGTACCTGTTTTTCTTTTCTTGATGGTTTTCCGGTTATTTCACTGATCGTTACCGAAGCATTATGGGGAATCGGTTTCCATTCAACCTTTTTGAACAGGGCGATATACAGTGAAATTCTGCCGATGACGTCGAACATGGGAAATGTGATGCAGTACCAGATTTTTTTATACCATTTTATTTTCGGGATCCGCTTATGTTCGACAATATAAATATATGCGGCAACAAAAATCCCACGCAGATAAGACCACATGATGTTTGCAAACCAGAAGATCCATATCCATAAGAACTGCTTGCCGGGGGCGGTAAGTGTGGAAAAATCAATGCCGTTAAAAACAAATATGCGTTTCAAAATAGCGGGCGCGAAGTTGTTACTGACGATTTGTTCGGTAAATTGAAAAATCAGAATACCACGCAGTAATATCAGAATGTATTTTTTCAATCCTGAAAACAGCGGTCGCGGATAGACCGTTGTCAGCATATCAAAGCTCATAAAGCGAAGCCGGATATTATAGAAAAAACGCTTGGATCGTGAGATTTCATTGCCGGCGTTTTTCTCCTCTTCCACACGGTCACCGGAAATACCCGGTTTGAATATATGCCAGAATAATTTGGGGCCGGTCTCAAAAAAGGCCTGAATGTGACCTTTTGCCCAACGGATCCTTTGCCGCATGGCGATTTTGATATCGGTCGGCTGTTCATCGAAGAATTCGGCTTTATTGTTGTAGGAAATCCTCCAGCCATTTGCGACGGCGTCAGCGCAGAACGCACGATCCTCGGTCAGACTGGTATAGTTCCATCCATTTTTGATAACTTCGCTGGAAAATAAAAATCCCGTGCCCTGAATACGGGTCGCCAAACGGAATAATCCGCGTGCGCGATGCTCAAACCGAATGGTACGCAGCCAGTGGACCCCGTAGGATGCCGCGATCCAGTTGTCACCGAAATTTTTGGTGTTTCTGTATGATGTGACGATGCGTTCACCCGAATCAAACGAGTCGTTCATGTGACGCAAATAATCCTGCTTCAACAGGTTGTCGGCATCAAAAATCAAATAACCTTCAAAGGCGTCGATGCCGTAATCACGGCGGATTTCTTCCACCAGAAACTGCAAGGCATATCCCTTGGTACGGTGTTCGCTGTCAAACCGTTCATAACAAACGGCGCCGTTTTTACGCGCGATCTCGGCAGTGTTGTCGGTACAGTTGTCTGCAACTACAAAGACCCGGATCAAATCGGAAGGGTAGTCCTGCTGATGGATACTGTCAAGCAGATTTCCGATTACCGTCGCTTCGTTACGCGCTGCAACTAAAATAGCGTATTTATGATTCTGTTTGGCTTTTTCAAAGCGGCGTGTGGTAAAGAAACCGGTTATGGTATAAACAATACGGTATTTCATCAAAGTGCTGATCGTTTTTGATATACCGTTAAAGATGCGAACAATAAATTGTATAATAAGTAACATGAGAAAACGACTCCTATATTTCGGTCGCTGAAATTATAGCATAATAATGCTGCAGTGTCAATACGACAGAAAGTCAAAAAAAGTCGACACCGAAAACGGTAACGACATAAAAAAAGTCCCCGAAATGGGGACTTGAAAATCAAAAAAGAAATCAACCGTCGGTACGGGTGGTGGGGACCTGCTGCTTTAATGCGGCGCGGGTCTTGCGGATTTCACCCAAATTCGAGGTGATGCTTTCATCGGCGCGGCGCATTAAATCATCCACGAAATCCTGCGCGGCTTTACGCATTTCGCGGCTCTTATTCTGAGCACCGGCGATGATTTCAGTGGCCTTTTCCTGCGACATTTTTACAATTTCCTGCTGTGCGACCAGTGCTTTTGCACGGTCTTCAGCGGATTTGATAATGCCGTCAGCTTCGCGTTTTGCGGCGGTGATGATGTCGGCACGATCTTCAACGATGCCGCGGGCCTGCTTGATTTCACCCGGAATGTTCAGACGGATGTCGTCAATGATCGCGCGGATCTTGTCCGCATCCACAACGGTTTTTTTGCCGGGAATTTTCAAGCCGTCATCTAATACTTCATCTAATTGTTCCAATAATTCTTCTAAATTCATTTGTGTCATCCTCCGTATATTTGTTTGTGTATTATTTTTGGGTCAGTCGCCGCACGATATCATCGTGAATGGCGGCGGGAACAAAATCCGAAATATCACCGTGCAGCTCGGCGATTTGTTTTACCATACTGGAACTCAAATACATGTACTGCGGGCTGGTGGTCAAGAACAGCGTCTCAACATCCGGATTCAGTTTTTTATTGGTCAACGCCATCTGGAATTCATACTCGAAATCCGACATGGCACGTAAACCCTTGATAATGACATGGGCAGACTGCATTTTTGCGTATTCCGCCAATAGTCCGTCATAACAGTCGACCGTGACGTTTTTAAGTCCGGCTAATGATTTGCGGATCATTTCGCAGCGTTCCGACGGGGAAAAGGAACAGGTTTTGTTCATGTTTGTCATAACAACGACAATGACTTTGTCAAACATCGCGGAAGCTCTGCGAATAATATCCAAATGTCCCAAAGTGATCGGGTCGAAACTGCCGGGGTAAATAGCAATTCCGTTATTCATTATTGACACCCCGCTTTTTATAAAGATCAGCCGAAACACTACTGTATCGGTAAGAACGGACAAGTACAAAATCACCAATCGTATCCGGCAAGGTGACTTTGGTGGGATGTTCGCACCAGATGATACCGTAATCACTCATCAGCGGAGCGACGGAACGAACGGCCTTTTCAAATAAATCAGCACCGAACGGCGGATCCAGAAAGGCAATATCAAATCGCTCGCGGCAGGTGGCGGTATAGGAGGCATAATCGGATTTTACCAATCGGGCCTTTTCCGTTAGTCCGGTACGAGTCAGATTTTTGCGAACAACATTCAAAGATTCGTTTGAAAGATCAACAAAAACCGCGCTTTCGGCACCACGGCTTAACGCTTCAATGCCAAGTTGTCCGGATCCTGCAAACAGATCCAGTACACGGCGGCCTTCAATATCAAATTGCAGAGCGCTGAACAATCCTTCTTTAACACGTTCGGGTGTTGGGCGGACAAGATCCGCTCCCGGAACGGTTTCCAGCCGGATTCCACGTGCGCTTCCGGTGATAACACGCATATCAATCACCAAATTTCAAAAGGGAAATTCCTTCGTTTATATCCAATCTATTATCCCACATAAAAGCAGGATTTGTCAATACTAAATTTTCGGGTCGAAAAAACGTTTTATTTGATCGAGCCCAAAGAGGTTTCCTTTTGGATAACGTCATGTGCGCCGCCTTCCACGATACTGGTGGCCGATACCAGGGTGAGTTTGGCTTTCTGGCGGAGTTCCGGCAGATTTAAAGCACCGCAGTTGCACATGGTCGAACGTACTTTGGAAAGGGAAAGGGCAACGTTGTCTTTCAATGTGCCGGCGTAGGGAACGTAGGAATCAACGCCTTCTTCAAATGAGAGCTTTTTGTCGCCGCCCAGATCATAACGTTGCCAGTTGCGGGCGCGGTTGGAACCTGCACCCCAATATTCCTTGTAATATGTACCGTTGATCGTGACTTTGTTGGTCGGACTTTCATCAAAACGGGCAAAATAACGACCCAGC
>JAZUFP010000052.1:0-7122 GCA_045640765.1 Acutalibacteraceae bacterium | reverse complement strand
GTCTGATAAACCCCGGTAACATCATCAAGATATCCCGGGATCAGTTCCTTACAAAGGAAAAACGACGCGTCCGCATCCTCCGGCAGATCGTGATACCGTATACCGAACTGACCGGCATAGGTAAAACCGCTTTTTCCGTAGGAGGCAATATTCCCCTCAAACAGAACAGCGCCGAATCCCATTTCCGCGGCTTTTTCCAGCGAATGATCCAGCAAAATTTTGCCGTATCCTCTGCGTTTCAGTTCAGGGGTGATGCAGATCGGTCCCATAGTAAGCACGGGAACCGTTCTGCCGTCATCGGCCTCGATAACGGTCTTCATAAACATATTCTGCCCGATCAAGCTGCCGTGCTGTTCCATGACAAAATCCAGTTCCTTTACAAAATCCGGATCATCTCTTAATTCATGGATCACGAAATGTTCACTGCATCCCGGGCGGTACACGTTCCAAAAGGATTCACGGACAAGGTTTTCTACCGCTCTGTAATCTTTTTTCTTTTCCAAACGAATGATATAGTCATTTTTATTCATTATTTTTTCCTCCTGAAAATTGTTGACTTCAACTGCATTCCTGCGGGAGGTTTGTTTGATTGCGGCAAACCTCCCGGTCAGCCCACAATCACCGATAAAACATAGTTTTTCAAACAACAAGCTCCTATTATGTAATATTTTTTATATCGAGATATGCCGAAAGCCGTTATATACGGATCAAGGCAGTGATCAGGATAAACAGACCGAAAATGATGCGATAGATCGCAAAGCCCCTGAAACTTCCTTTTTTGAGGAAAGCCATCAAGAATCTGATAACCAGTATACCCGAAATAAAACTGGCTATTATTCCGCCGAAAAATGCCGCGTCAAGAGAATAAGACGGCAGTTTGACCAGCACACCGCCCCCGACGATAGGAGCGGAAAGCAGGAAAGAATACCGTGCGGCGCTTTCACGGTCGATTCCGAATCCGCGCGCCGTTGTCATGGTGATCGCGGAGCGTGATGTGCCGGGCAGTGCCGCCGCGATCGCCTGCGAAACGCCGATCAGAAAGCCCTGCTTAAAAGTCATCCTTTGCAGTGAAACGGTCGATTTGGCGCGGCGATCCACAGCGCTGAGCACCACGCCCAGCACAATCAGCGCCAATGCGATCACGATCATGTTGCCGTTGGGGTACGGTTCCAGCAAACCGTCCACTATACTTTCCAGCACCACGCCGATCAGTCCTGCCGGAATGGTTGCCGCGACCAGGTACCAAAAGATCCTGCCCTCGGTCGATTTTTCTTTCCGAACAGCCAGTTTATAACCGCCGCAGATCAACGCGATCCAGTCTTTGAAAAAATAAACCAAAATAGCAAGCAGCGTTCCCGTATGCAGCGCCAGATCAAACGAATCCGGACTTTTCGCCCAGCCGAACAGCCACGGAAAAATCGCCAAATGCGCCGAACTGGATACGGGCAGAAATTCGGTCAATCCCTGCACAAGTCCCAAAAACAGCGCGCGAAAAAACTCGATCATACCAAAACTCCTTTATTTTTTGACAGCGATCTCTTTATACAGACGGATATAAAGGTTCGCGGACGAAGCCCAACTGTTATTGCACGCCATGGCGCGTTTGCGCAAAACGTCCCATCCGGCTTTGTCGGCGTACCCTTCCAATGCGCGCCAGACGGTATTCTGCATATCGTGGGCATTATAAGTCGCAAAGGTAAATCCGTTGCCCTTGCCGTCGCCGCTGTCCTGAATGGTATCGTTCAAGCCGCCGGTCTGGCGAACGATCGGAACGGTGCCGTAACGCAGCGCCACCATTTGCGCCAAACCGCAGGGTTCGCTTTTACTCGGCATTAAGAAAATATCCGCACCGGCGTAAATGCAATGCGCCAGCCGCTGATCAAAGCCCAGTTTCAAGCCGACCTTTTCGGGATATTTAGACGCCATTTCGTGGAAAAAGGTTTCATATTCCCATTCACCCGAACCCAAAATGGCAAACTGAACGTCCGCCTGCAACAGTTCCTCGAAAACGTGCTTGACCAGATCGATTCCTTTATGCGCGACCAGGCGTGTGACCATACCGATGATCGGAACATCGTCCCGCTGCGGCAGTTTCAGTTCCTGCTGTAAAGCGCGCTTATTAAACACCTTTTCGTTCAGCGTATCTGCCGTAAAGTTACGGTAGATCAACGGATCGGTTTCCGGATTGTAAACGTCATAATCAATGCCGTTGACGATTCCCGTCGTCTTATAAGTGAATTCAGACAAAATGGCATCCAATCCGTGAGAATAATAAGGATCGAGAATTTCACGCGCATAAGTCGGTGAAACGGTCGTTACCTTATTGGCGCACTGAATGGCACCCTTCATCAGGTTGATACAGTTATCATATTCCAGCAGACTTTCCCGACCTTCGGGCAGACCCAAAACGTCACCGTACAATTCTCTGCCGTATTTGCCCTGATACTGGATATTATGGATCGTAAAGACTGTTTTCATATCCGTGTAAAAGGTATCGGAACGGTAAAACTCATTCAGATATACCGGAACCATGGCGCTTTGCCAGTCGTTACAGTGGATCACATCGGGTTGAAATCCGATATGCGGCAAGATCTCCAATACCGCGCGGGAGAAAAACGCGAAACGTTCCGCGTCGTCATAATGGCCGTACAGACCATCCCGTTTGAAATAATACTGATTATCCAGCAAATAGTAAATGACCCCATCCATGTGCGCCTCGAAAACACCGCAATACTGACGGCGCCACGACACCGGCACGGTAATACTGCAAACAAAATTGCACTTTGCGCGCAGTTCATCCGAAATACAGCTATACATCGGCATAACAATCCGACAGCCGATCATCCGGCGGCGCAGTGCTTTGGGCAGCGCGCCCGAAACGTCCGCAAGACCGCCTGACATAGCAAAGGGGTACGCTTCACTTGAAACAAATAATACCTTCATTCTGTTCTCCTTTTAGAGCGTTTGATTTTTCCCGATCATGAACGCCTTTTCGGCCGTTCCTTTTAAGATCATTTTGCTTCCGATCACAGCGTTTTTATCGGTGATGACCCGATCAATATCCGCGTCGGCACCGATCGCCGTTCCCTGCATGAGAATGGAATTTTCCACCACGGCACCTTTTTCGATTTTCACCCCGCGGAAAAGAATACTGTTGCGAACGGTCCCCTCGATCACACAACCGTCTGCGATAAAGCAGTTTTTCACCTCGGAAGCGGTGCCGTAACGTGTGGGCATTTCATCACGCGTTTTTGTAAGGATCGGACGATCTCTGCGGAAAAGATCATGGCGCACACCGGCGTCCAGTAATTGCATACTGGCTTCATAATAACTGTCCTTACTCTGCATGATGGCCGCGTATCCGGTATGACAATAGCCGAACACACGCAGTTTCCGGATGATATCGACGACATCTTTCGGACCGATATCGGTACAATCGTTCAGATACGCCTGATGAACCAGTTTCAGCAATATTTCACGTTTGAAGATCATGATGCCGAGATTAGACGTTTCCACATCGGAAAACGCATTGACGATACGCCCGTCATCATCCATTGAAAGGCCGACCGCGATTTCGGAATCGGCAGGTTTATTCTGATAGATCACGGTGATATCGGCATCCTTCCGGACATGGCTTTCCAATGCGCCGGAAAGATCCACATTAGCGATCACACCGGCGTTATAGGTGATGATATATTCGGCGTTGCTGCGTTCCACAAAATCGATCGCGCCGTAAAGCGCCTCGATATAACTGCTGTACCGACGGGCACTGCGTGTATTATAGGGCGGCATTAAATGCAAACCGCCGTTTTTACGGTCAAGATCCCAATAAATACCGCTGCCGACATGATCCATCAGTGAACGGTATTTTTCTTTGATGATCAATCCGACGTTATAGATGCCGGCGTTGACCATATTGGAAAGCGGAAAATCGATCAGACGGTAGCGTGCACCGAACGGAACGGATGCCATGGAACGGACCGTGGTCAGTTGTTCCATTAAATCGTCATGAACATTGGTAAAAACAATTCCTGCTACTGCGGACGTTCTCATACAGTCTCCCCCTCTCCGACATTTTCGGTTATCATTTTATTGGCACTGACTTTTGCGTTTTTGCCGACGGTCAGACCGTCACCGATCACGGCAATGCCCCAGCCCTCGTGTCCGACGACCGCCGGATCGCCGCCGACTTCGGCGTTTTCTTCAATGACCGCGTTTTCGGCCACGATGGCATACCGTACTTTGGCGCCTTTCCTGATGACCGCACCCGGCATGATCAGTGAATATTCCACCGTTGCGCCTTCCTCTACGGTAACGTTTTCAAACAGAACAGAATAATCCAGGTCACCCGCGACCTCACATCCGTCGGTGATCAGCGAATTTTCGACCTTCGCGGTATCGGCAACATACTGCGGCGGCAGTGCCGCGGTTCTGGAATAAATACGCCATTTGCGATCCGAAAGGTTCAGATTGATCTTCGGATTCAGAAGATCGAGATTGGCATCCCACAAAGATTCTACCGTGCCGACGTCTTTCCAATAATCGGCAAAACGGTAAACCATCATTCTCTCTCCCGCGTTCAGCATGGCGGGAATGACGTCTTTACCGAAATCGTTGCTGGAATCCGGCTTTGCCTCGTCCTCGGTCAGGTATTTTTTCAGTTTATCCCATGAAAAAACATAAATACCCATAGAGGCCAACGTGCTTTTCGGCTGCTTCGGCTTTTCTTCAAATTCATAGATCGAACCGTCAGGATTTGTGTTCATGATACCGAAACGGGAGGCCTCTTCCAGTGATACTTCCAGTACGGCGATCGTACACGCCGCCTGCGTTTCGACATGCTGTTCCAGCATTCTGGAATAATCCATTTTATAGATATGGTCACCCGACAGGATCAGAACGTATTCCGGATCGTACCGTTCAATAAACGCCAGATTCTGATAAATAGCATTGGCGGTACCTTTATACCAGTCGCCGCCTTTTTGACCCTGATAAGGCGGAAGAATATGCACACCGCCGTTCAGACGGTCAAGATCCCACGGTTTACCGGAGCCGACGTAATCATTCAGTTCCAGCGGCTTATACTGGGTCAGGATACCGACCGTATCAATACCGGAATTTACACAGTTGGAAAGCGGAAAATCAATAATACGGTATTTTCCGCCATAAGGAACCGCGGGCTTCGCGATCTTTCCGGTCAGCACCCCCAACCGGCTGCCCTGACCGCCCGCCAAAAGCATGGCGACGCATTTTTTCTTACTCACAAAAAACATCCTCCCGGTTATAATTTAATGCAAACGGACAAACTGTTTCATTATATAATATATACGGAAACGCCGTTATAATTATTCTTTCGGTTTTGCCGCCCGACCTCTTGCGGCGGGTACTTTATAAAACGTTACGGAAAGCGGCGGCAGATCCAATGCGACCGACTGTTCCATACCGTGCATCGGGACGGGTTCACTCGCATAGCCGTCCCGGCAAACCATACCGCTTCCGCCGTAATCCGTTGAATCCGAATCAAACACGGGTTTATAAACGCCCTTTTTCGGAACGCCGATGCGGTAATCGTGCCGCTCGACCGGAACAAAGTTACAGACACAGATCAGTTCGTGCCCCTTCGCGTCACGGCGGCGGAAAGCAATGATACTCTGCGCGTTATCGTCATTCGCAATCCAGTTGAAACCTTCCCACGAATAATCGATTTCCCACAGCGGCGCGTTTTTCAGATAAAAACGGTTCAGGTCCCGCACATACTTCTGCATATTGCGGTGCGCGTCGTAATCAAGCAGCAGCCAGTCCAACTGTTGTTTATAATTCCATTCGATGAACTGAGCAAATTCCTGACCCATAAACAGCAGTTTCTTTCCGGGATGCGCCATCATATACGCGTAAAACGCGCGCAGACTTCTGAACTTTTCTTCGTAAGTGCCGGGCATTTTCTCGATCATGGAACACTTCCCGTGCACCACCTCGTCGTGTGAGATCGGCAGCACGTAATTTTCCGAAAACGCATAGAAGAAAGAAAAGGTCAGGCAATCATGATTATGCTTTCGGAACAGCGGATCCAGCGAAATATACCGCAGCATATCATTCATCCAACCCATGTTCCACTTGAAATTAAAGCCCAGTCCGCCATCGTGAGGCGGTTTGGTCACCAACGGCCACGCAGTGGATTCTTCCGCGATCATCAGAACGGACGGATTGGTATCAAACGCCGCGATATTCACCTGTTTCAGCAGTTCGACCGCGTCCAGGTTTTCCCTGCCGCCATAGGCATTCGGGACCCATTCACCCGGTTGTCTGCCGTAATCGAGGTACAGCATGGAGGCGACGGCATCCACCCGTAAACCGTCGATATGATATTCTTTCAGCCAGAAAACCGCGCTTGAAATCAGGAAACTCATTACCTCGGGTTTACCGTAATTGAAAACGGCCGTTCCCCATTCCTTATGTTCCCCTTTTCGCGGATCGTCGTACTCATAGCAGGGGCTTCCGTCAAAACGGTAAAGTCCGAATTCGTCCTTCGGGAAATGTGCCGGCACCCAGTCCAGAATCACACCGATCCCGTTTTCGTGCATAATATCCACGAAACACTTGAAATCTTCCGGCGTACCGTAACGCGAAGTCGGCGCGAAATATCCGGTCACCTGATATCCCCACGATCCCTCAAACGGGTATTCGGTCAGCGGCATCAGTTCAACGTGGGTATACCCCATCTTTTTTACATAGGCGGATAATTCTTTTGCCAGTTTCACATAATCATAAGGATTACCGTCTTCGTAACGCCGCCAGGAACCGGCGTGCATTTCATATATATTTACCGGCGAGGCATATATATTTTTACCGCGCTGTGCCTCGATCCACGCCGCGTCTTTCCATTCGTGCTTGGGCGCGGCATACAATTTGGAACATTTTCCGGCGCCGTTCTCATAATGGCGGGCATACGGATCGCTTTTCAAAACGGTTTTTCCGTTTTGGTTGACCGCGTATTTATAATTATCAAAGCCGTGTACACCGGAAATTTTCGTTTTCCAAATTCCGTTTTCCAAACGCTCCATCGGATTTGCCGACAGATTCCAATCGTTGAAATCTCCGACCACGCTGACCGAATCGGCATTC
>JAZUFP010000051.1:0-5089 GCA_045640765.1 Acutalibacteraceae bacterium | reverse complement strand
CGCCTTTGGCAAAGACACGGAACACACCGTCCACCCGTTTGACGTCGACCGACAGCACGACGCACTGGTCACCGTAGCGTTTGGCGGCTTTGCCGATCAGACCGGGGTCCCGGATCGCGCCCGAATTGACGCTGTCCTTATCGGCGCCGCATTTCAGCACACGGTCAAAATCATCCACCGTGTTGATGCCGCCGCCCACCGTCAGCGGAATGAAAACATTTTTCGCCGTTTCACAAAGAATATCGGTAAACAGTTTCCGTCCGTCACTGGAAGCGGTGATATCGTAAAACACCAGTTCATCCGCGCCGCATTCACTGTAATACTTCGCCAGTTCCACCGGCGAGGAAATATTGCGTAAGCCCTCGAAATTGACCCCTTTAACGACCTGACCGTTCCGCACGTCCAGGCAGGGAATAATTCTTTTTGTGATCATTTTGCCACCTCTACCGCTTCCGCCAGCGAAATGGCGTTGGTATAGTACGCTTTGCCGATAATGGCACCGTACAGATCAAGCGCACGCAGGGCTTTTACATCGTCGATGGACGATACGCCGCCCGACGCGGTAATATTGATGGAAAAGCGTTCGGATAAATCGCGGTACAGTTCCCGATTGGTACCGATCATGGCGCCGTCCTTTGAAATATCGGTACAGATCACGGTTTTTACCCCGATTTTCTGCATTTCCCCGCAGAAATCAAACGCGTTGCGTTCGGAATTCTGCGTCCACCCTTTTATGGCGACAAAACCGTCCTTGATATCAATGCCGACCGCGATTTTTCCGCCGTACAGCGAAACGGCTTTTTCAACAAATCCGGGGTCAGTCACCGCGGCGGTGCCTAAAATCACCCGATCCAGTCCCGCCGAAAGATAGCGGTCGACCACCGCCATATCCCGGATGCCGCCGCCGATCTCGCAAAACAGACCGGTTTCGTTTTTGATGCGGCAAACGGTTTTGAAATTCGGCGTATCGCCGTTTTTCGCGCCCTCTAAATCGACCAGGTGGATATGGGTCGCGCCCTGACGCTTGAAATCAAACGCGACGCTGACCGGATCGGTACTGTATACCGTTTTCTGTTCGTAATCACCCTTATACAGCCGGACGGCTTCGCCCTCGTACAAATCAATGGCAGGAAAAATCAGCATATCGCACCTTCTTTCATTTCACAGAATGACCGCAGGATGGACAGCCCCACTTCCCCGCTTTTTTCGGGATGAAACTGACAGCCCATTACGTTTCCGCGGGCGACGGCGGCGGTCACGTCAACACCGTATTCCGCCGTGGCAATGGTATAAGCCGCGCAATTTACGGCGTAATAGGAATGAACGAAATACACGCAGTCGCCCGTCTTTATGCCGGAAAACAGCGGATGTCTTCCGTTTTTGAAGGCCAGCGCCTTCCACCCCATGTGAGGGATTTTAAGATCCGCGGCATCGATCGGGCGGATCTCGCCGGGGATCAGTCCCAGCCCGTCATACTCACCGTATTCAAAACTTTTATCAAACAGCAGCTGCATGCCCAGGCAGATCCCCATAATGGGTTTGCCGGCGGCGATCAGTTTTTTCAGCACCGGCACCAGTCCCGTCGCGTTCAGTTTGGCAATGGCGTCACGGAACGCCCCGACACCCGGCAGGATAATACGGTCTGCCGCGGCAAGCAGGTTTTCATCGGCGGTGACAACGGCTTTTTCCCCGATCTTTTCAAACGAAGACACCAGTGAAAAGAGGTTGCCGACCCCGTAATCGACAATAGCGGTCATTACAAAACTCCTTTGGTGGAGGGAATTTCGTTTTCAAATTCCCGATCGATACAAACGGCCTTCCGCAGACTGCGGGCGACCGATTTATAGGTTCCCTCGATGATGTGATGCGTGTTTTTTCCCGCCAGCTGACGGATGTGCAGCGCGCATTCCGCCTTGCGGATAAAGCCGAGCCAGAATTCCTCGACCAGTTCGGTATCGAAGGTGCCGACCTTTGCAGCGGGAATATCCAGTCCGAAACCGAGATAAGCGCGTCCCGAAAAGTCCACCGCCGAAAGGATCAGCGTTTCATCCATCGGCAGAACGGTATCGCCGTAGCGGTGAATGCCGCGCTTATCGCCCAGCGCCTCATAAAACGCCTGACCCAGCGCGATGCCGATATCTTCCACCGTGTGATGATCGTCCACATCGGTATCCCCCTTGCAGGTGACCGTCAGATCAAACCGCCCGTGCGACGCGAACAGCGTCAGCATGTGGTTCAGAAATCCGCAGCCGGTATCGACCGTTGATTTTCCGCTGCCGTCCAGGTTCAGTTCCAGGAAAATATCGGTTTCGGCGGTCGTTCTTTTGATAACAGCAGATCTCATACGTTTTCCTCCAAAACGGTTTTCAGCACGGCGATCAGTTCATCCATCTGTTCGGCACTGCCGACCGTGATACGGTTATAATCGCGCAGACGTTCGGTTTCAAAATGACGGATCAGCACGCCTTTTTCTTTCAGCGCCGCGTACAGCGCCTGACCGCCCATTTTTTCATGCTTTGCAAACAGGAAATTGGCACGGGAATCGGTCAGCGAAAATCCCATTTCCGATAGCCGTTCCGCCGTCTTTTCACGGACTTCGGCGATGATCCGGCAATTTGCCGTAAAGTAATCGTTATCGTTCAAAGCACCGATGCCCGCCGCCATGGTCATGCGATTGATATTATACGGGTTGGTCGAATACTTGATGGCGTTCAGGTCGGCGATCAGTTCTTTGCTGGCGATCCCCATGCCCAGCCGTCCGCCGGCAAGCGAACGGGATTTGGAGAAGGTCTGCGTGACAAGAAGATTGGAATATTGATGAATCAATCCGACGGCGCTTTCGGCACCGAAATCAACGTATGCCTCATCCACGACGACAACGTTTGCGGGATTGGACGCAACGATCTTTTCGATCTGTTCCAACGTCAGCGCGATTCCCGTCGGCGCGTTCGGATTAGCGATGAATACCGTTTTTCCGACACCGCAATACGCTTCCGGATCGATCGAAAAATCGTCGTTCAGCGGAATTTCGGTATACGGAATGTGATTGATGTCGGCAAAAACTTTATAAAATCCGTAGGTGATATCCGGAAAAACCGCCGGATGCCGCTCGTCGCAATACGCCATGAAGGCAAAATTCAGAATTTCATCCGAACCGTTGGTAAATAAGATCTCCTCGGGCAAAATGCCGAAATGATCCGCCGCGGTTTTGACCAGCGCCCGGCATTCGGGATCGGAATAAAGTTGTAGGTCCCCTGCTGCCTGCCGTGCCAGACGCTGTGCGAACGGGGACGGCGGAAAGGGCGATTCATTGGTATTGAGTTTCAGATATTTACGTTCCTGCGGCTGTTCCCCCGGTGTATAGGGCGTAAGTGCCGCGTATTTCTGACTGAAAAACTGACTCATTCTTTTTCCTCGGTTCTGATGACGGCACTTTTCGCGTGGGCGGTCAGACCCTCTTTACGGGCAAAGCAGGCAACGTCCTGCGCCACACGGGAAAGCGCGTCTTCGGTAAAGTAGGTATACTGTGTTTTCTTGATAAAGTCATCGACCGACAGCGGACTGGAAAATTTGGCGGTACCGCTGGTCGGCAGGGTATGATTCGGACCTGCCAGATAATCGCCCAGTGCTTCGGGACAGTTGCGCCCCATAAAAATCGATCCGGCGTGGCGGATGGCATCCAGATAATCAAACGGGTTGTCCAGGCACAGTTCCAGATGTTCCGGTGCGATCTCATTGGCGATGTCGATCACCTGACGCAAATCTTCCGCCACAATGATCTTTCCGTTCTGATCAATGGATGCGCGCGCGATCTCGGCGCGTTCCAGCCGCGGGATCTGTACTTCCAGTTCTTTCGCGACGGCAGCCGCCAGTTCTTCGCTGTCGGTGACCAGCACCGCCGACGCCATTTTATCATGCTCCGCCTGCGAAAGCAGATCCGCCGCGGCGTATTTCGGGTTTGTTTTTCCGTCCGCCACGATGAGGATCTCGCTCGGGCCGGCGATCATATCAATGGAGACCCGACCGAAGACCTGTTTTTTCGCCTCAGCAACAAAGGCGTTGCCGGGGCCGACGATCTTATCGACCTTCGGGATGCTTTCGGTACCGTAGGCAAGTGCGGCAACGGCCTGCGCACCGCCGACCTTGAAGATCTTGTCCACACCGGCGACCGAAGCCGCCGCGAGAATGGCGGGATTGATTTTTCCTTCGGCGTTCGGGGGCGTGACCATGACGATTTCTTTGACGCCGGCGATCTTCGCGGGAATGGCATCCATCAGCACCGTCGACGGATAAGCCGCCGTGCCGCCCGGTACATAAAGTCCGGCGCGATCAACCGGAATGATCTTCTGTCCCATGACAATGCCGTTTTCATCGTTGATAATAAAACTGTTACGTTTCTGCTTTTCATGGAATTTCGTGATGTTTGCCGCCGCTTTTTTAAGGATCGCCAGAAATTCCGGTTCGACCGAATTCACGGCTTCGGTGATTTCTTCGGCGCTGACCGACAGTTCGGTCAGATCGGCGTGATCAAACTTTTTATTGTATTCAAACAGCGCTTTGTCGCCGTTTTGTTTCACGGTTTCAATAATTTCCGTTACAATGTCTTCCACATTGACGGTGGGAACCGCGCGGGCGAATATTTCTTCCGGGCGCACCTCGCCGAATTTCAAAATCTTTATCATTGTTCTTCCTCCGTAACACGGGACAAACCGCGGGTGATCTGCTCGATCCGGTTTTCCTTGAATTTATAAGACGCCTTGTTGGCGATCAGTCTTGCGCTGATCGGAACGACCGTTTCCAGCACTTCCAGATCATTTTCCTTTAATGTGGCGCCGGTTTCGACAATATCAACGATCACGTCCGAAAGTCCCAAAATCGGCGCGATCTCGATTGATCCGTTCAGATGGATGATGTCGATATCCCTGCCGCGGGTACGGTAATAAGTCTTGGCGATATTGGCGAATTTCGTGGCGACACGCAGGGTTTTGGACGGATCGTCCACATAACCTTTCGGCGCGGCGACCGCCATGCGGCAGACCCCTTTTTTCAGATCCAGCAGTTCGTAGACGTCCGGCTCGTATTCGAGCAG
>JAZUFP010000050.1:0-2422 GCA_045640765.1 Acutalibacteraceae bacterium | reverse complement strand
CCGCTTGGCCTCCGACTTCGGTCACAGATCAGCACACCCAGTTTAGTACCAGCTGTCAGCGCTTCGGCGTATTGCGTCGCGAATGCGGAAAGTTCACCGATCGGCGAATACTTTTTGAAAATGACCTCACCGCCGGCATCGGTGTAGATTTCCAGCGGATCACCTTCGCGGATGCGCATGGTGCGGCGGATCTCTTTCGGGATCACCACCCGCCCCAGATCATCTATTCTGCGAACTATTCCTGTTGCTTTCATATTTTACTCCTTTTCTCCACTCTGAAATGTGCCGAAAATCCGGTATTTACGCGAGTTTTCGACGGTTTCTGTTTTGCCAAAAGCAAGCTCTGATTTTTTGTGTTTTTGCGCCATGACTTTCCATATTAAAGAAACACCAAAAGAACAAAAACTACAAAAAAGCCAGTATTTATACGGGTTTCGAGCCATTTTTCAGCAACTACCCGACCCAAATCGTTTTGTGGCTTCGCTTGTCAATTCGCTTGGTAATAGTATCACTCTTTTTATGGAAATTATGAGCCTGTTTTCTACAAAATTTTTGATTGTTAAATTCGTTGCGGAAACTGCCTCTCATAAGATATGTCAAACGGTATAAACTGTTTCTGCGTTCGCAAACAGGGCATTGACCGGCTGTGACTTTATATACAAAAACCCGATGAATTTGCAAATAACAAATTCATCGTGTTTTTGTTATAGAAACATCAAGACCATCTTAATTACAGTTTATCCGCGATGGTATTGGCAAGATCGGCTAACGGAGAATTCTTCTCGCCGCCGAAATCAAGATTGCCCCAATTGGGATCGGTGTCTGCGCCGCTCGGAGAAATCGTCAGGATATCCTGCTTTAAAGAAAGGATTCTCATTTCTGCGAGTTCATATTTCATCGTAAAAATCCCTCCTTATTTCAGCGTGCGGGTAACACCGTAAACGGTACCGTCGATAATGCCTTGGACCGAAACCGAGGACTTCTCGGTGATATTGCCAATTTCAAGAATGGAAACATAGGTGCAGTCGATATCCGCAGCTGTCACAAGGTTGTTGTCGTTGTAGAACGAATCGTAAACGCTGTCCAGATCGAAAACCGTTTCTTTGCCGTCAATCACGACCTTGAAGCCGATGGTGTCATAGGCCTCAATCGTTTTGGCATCGCCACAGAGTTTCATGACCAGGCGGGTATCGTTGCCCTTGGTCTGCGTACCGATCACCAAATCGGTAGCAACCGTCTTGCGGCTGATTTCTTCATCGCAGACAGCACACTTCACAACCTCGTCATAGCTGACGGCGGTAACGTTTTTCTTGGTGGTGACGGTTTCGCCGTTGTGGTTGCATTCCAGCATAATTTCCTTGATGGCATCCAGCGTTGCCGTCTCCACACCGATATACGACGTCAAGAAGTTTTCGATTGCAAGGGCAATATCGCCGCTTCCGTCACCGTACTGTGCCATCAATGCGGCGTGCATGATATCGAACGAATCATCCTCGGTGCGGTAATCCGCCGGACGGCGACCGACTTCACTAAAGGAAGTCAGCTCGTAATCCTCACGCAGATTTTCATACGAAACACCGAGCAAACCGTTCAGCAGATAACCGAAGGTACCCGTGCGGTCGGCACCGGCCGAGCAATGGAAGTAGAACGGGTAGTTGCTTTCGTCCGCCATAGCTTCAAAGGTGGCTTTGTACTGTGCTTTTTGGGTGTCGTCAATCGTCAGAATCGGCGAATAGTTTACGGCGTTGATATGACAAACATTTTTATTGCTGTTATCCCAACCGGTCTGCGTGTGGGTGTAACTGCCGCGCAGTTCGATTTCGGTATTCATACCGAGATAGGTAAACACGTTGCGTGCCATATCGTCCACATGGGAATGATCTTCATCCAAAGAGGCGCCGCGATATACAAGGCCGTATTTTACCGTGCGGCCGTCGGCGGTGGTGTAGCCGCCCTCGTCACGGACGTTGGTAACGGCACCTGCCGAGATATAACGAACGGGGGTGTCGAGCGCCGTAAAGGTATCGACCGCACTGCAAACGCCGGTGTCGTTGCCGGCAACAAACCAGTAATAAGTCTTGCCGGGGGTGAAAATACCGACCGTGTTGACCAGTTCCTTATTGGCAGTAGTTACGATAAAAGCATTATCAAAGTCGGCATTGTCGGCAAAATAGGCGGTGTAACTGCTGTTTGTGCCGAGATCCGACCAACTGAACGAAATGTTCTGATGATCCTGATAACCGCTTGATTTCGAGAAATTTCGCGCATAATCTGACTGTTCCGTCATCGAAAGACCAAGATATTCATTGATCATATCGGTTTTCAGATCGACCGTGGCACCGTTAAAGGCGTGCAGCGTAATTGCCGATGCGGTTGCAGTCGGTGCCGTTACGGTGTAAACCGCATTGATGTTGAGTCCCTT
>JAZUFP010000049.1:0-2473 GCA_045640765.1 Acutalibacteraceae bacterium | reverse complement strand
AGTTCCGGCGTATCGTGAATTTTCCGGTGTCCGATAAAACAGACAGAATGTTCCATGTTTACAACCTCTTTTGTTTGCAAATATATAAATATATTTTATATTTGCAAACGATTTAAGTCAATAGCAAACAATGAGATTGCGGACTTGCGTGTTCGTCAGAATTATAATATTCATGAACATGAGAGGTGTGTGCGTTGAATAAGAATAAATTTGATTACCGTGATAAAATCAACGGACTCGGCATTACTATTGCGTCACTACGAAAAATGCGCGATATGACACAAGAACAGTTATCCGAAAAAGCGGGAATAAGCCGGACTTTTTTAAGTTTGATCGAAGCACCCGGAACGTCACGCTCGTTTTCGCTCGAAATTTTATATGCCATTGCGGATGCGTTGGATGTAAAACCGGGAGATATTTTGAACCTTGCTGATTATCCCGAACAGATCATGAATAAAAAATAAGCAAAGCCATCTGTGATTTGCCGTGATATACGAACACCTGCCTAAAAGAGAAGGTACTCTCTGCCTGGCAGGTGTTTTTTGTGCGGACGGTTTTGCCGCCGGAATTTTCGATCGGGTGATAAAAAACTTGCTTTTTGGGAAAGTTTCGTTTATAACTTAATATAAAGGGTCGGCGCCGACGCGCGGCCGACAGCCGGAAGGGGCAGGAAACATGGAAGTTTATACACAAAAAACCGTAGATAAAGTCAAACAGTTATTCGGGGAATACCGCGGTTATCTGTACCGCACGGTGACCGAACTGTCCTGTGAGATCGCCGAACTGCCGGCGCCGCCGGACACGCCCGAAGAACGGGCGCGCTTCGCGACCGAAATGCCGAAAGACGGATACCGGGCGATCACATCCGGGGAAACATGGGGCGGCGCGTCCTGCTATGGGTGGTTCCGTTCCGAATATACCGTTCCGCCGGAACTGGCGGGCAGGCAGCTGTTTATCAGACCGGACGTCGGACTGGTCGAAGGACTGCTGTTCTTAAACGGAAAAGCCGCCGGCATTTTCGACCGCTGTGAAGAGATCCCGTCGCAGTTTCGCCTGCACGAAGTCCAGCCGCTGACGCTGTCTGCGAAGCCGGGCGAAACCTTTGATATCGCCATTGAATGTTACGCCGGACACCGGGTGATGGGCTGTGCGCCGAAGGAAAACGGCGAGGTGACCGAATGGAGCTTTTATCCGGCGACGTTTGACCGCCGGTTCCGCTCGGTCGATCTTGTTCTGCGTGACGAAACGGTCGCCGAATTTCTGAATCTGCACGGCACGGTCGCGCAGATCATCGACCGTTACGATGAAAATACCGCCCAGCACGCCGCCGCGGTCAACGCGTTCTGTGAGATCTTCAAACTGCTGCCGCTCCATCCGAAAGAGGTCACGGCCGACTGGCATTCCGCCATGGCGCGGGCAAACGAGATCCTGAAAGCCGTTACGGATCGCAAAACCGACGACGGGGAAGAATACGGCTACGTCGGGCTGATCGGACACAGTCATCTGGATACCGCGTGGCTGTGGCCGGTGCGTGAAACGGCGCATAAGGCGGCAAGAACGTTTTCCAACGCTTTGCGGCTGATGGAAACGTACCCCGACTATCACTTTATCCAGAGTTCGGTCGTATATGATGACTGGATGAAAAAATACTATCCCGATATTTTCGAGAACATCAAAAAAAGAACGGCGGAAGGCCGCTGGGAACCCAACGGCGGCGCCTGGGTCGAATGCGACAACAATATGCCGGCTGGGGAGTATATCATCCGCCAGTTCCTGTACGGCCAACGCTTTCTGAAAGAAAATTTCGATTACCGGGCGGACTGTTTCTGGCAGCCCGACACCTTCGGCTATACCGCCGCGCTGCCGCAGATTTTGAAAGGGTGCGGCATCCGGTATTTCCTGACCACCAAACTTTCGTGGAATGAAGCCAATACCTTCCCGCACGATTCCTTTATCTGGAAAGGCATTGACGGTACCGAAGTGCTGACGCATTTCAACATCACCCATTCCCAGCCGGACGTCCGGGGCGTCAAGGACGCGCTGTATATGATCAAACATCCCGAGGTCACGAACATGAAACTGCTGTCCTACGGCTACGGGGACGGCGGCGGCGGACCGAGTTATTCCATGCTGGAAAGTGAAAAGACCATCAAAGATATGGCCGGAATGCCGAAAATGGAGCAGACTACGGTCAGCGACTTTATGAAGCGGCTGGAAAAAACGGCGAAAAATCTGCCGGTCTTTTCGGGCGAGCTGTATCTGGAACTGCACCGCGGCACATTGACCCAGATGCACGAGATCAAGCGCAACAACCGTCTGCTGGAAAAGGCGATCCATAACTATGAACTGCTGTCGGTTCTGCGGGGCAAAGACAACGACGATCTGCTGATCGATTGCGTCAAGACCCTGTTGGTCAACCAGTTCCACGATATTCTGCCCGGCACCTGTATTGAAGAAGCGCACAAGGTCGCGA
>JAZUFP010000048.1:0-2587 GCA_045640765.1 Acutalibacteraceae bacterium | reverse complement strand
TAATTCCGTTGTCTATTTCAATATTTCCCCGCTGTTTCTCATTCTGTTTTCGGTGGCGGCGTACGTTATCATTCTGACCGTGCGCGGCATTCTGTCACGCGGCGCGCCGGCGGCACAGCGGTGCAGTATACAGATCTCCGCCGACGGCAGACAGATCGACCTGTGTGCCATTGCCGATACCGGAAATTCTTTGGAAGACGCTTTCGGCATTTCCGAAATTATTATTGCCGACAAAGCCGCGATACAAACACTTTTCGGTGAAAATCTTTCGGCCGAAAAACTGAAAACGCGCTACCGTGCTTTGCCGTGCAGTACGGTTTCAGGCAGCGGTTTACTGGACGGATGGCGGTGTGACAAGGCACGTGTTTGCGCCGACGGCAAAACCGTTGAACTGCGTCATCCGATCCTTGCGCTTTCCGAAACCCCGCTGTGTGACGATTATTCCGCTGTTATCAATCCGAAAATCCTGGAATTACTTTGAGGTGAGAAAATGAAGATCACAGAATTGCTTGCCCGACTGATCAACAAATTGAAAAGCCGGACTGTTTACTATATCAACGGTCCGGAAACGCTTCCGCCGCCGCTGACTGCCGAAGAAGAGCAGTGTCTTCTGGATGAACAGAGTGAAACGGCACGGGAAAAACTGATCGTACATAATCTGCGGCTGGTCGTTTTCATCGCGCGGAAATTCGAGACTTCCTCAGGCAGTATCGAAGACCTGATCTCGATCGGGACGATCGGTCTGATCAAAGCGGTCAATACCTTTCGCCCGGAACGGAATATCAAACTGGCGACCTATGCTTCGCGCTGTATTGAAAATGAAATACTGATGTTTTTGCGCAAATGCGCCTCCCGCAAAAACGAAGTTTCCATTGACGAGCCGCTGAATATCGACTGGGACGGAAACGAACTGCTGCTTTCGGATATCTTAGGCAGTGACGGTGACGAAGTCGGGCGCGGCATCGAGCAGGAAGACGAACGCCGTTTACTGCTGCGGCTGGTGAATGATCTGCCGGCGCGCGAACGGCAGATCATGGAAATGCGGTTCGGCATGAACGGCTATCAGGAATACACCCAGAAAGAGGTCGCCGACGCGCTGGGCATTTCACAGTCCTATATTTCCCGGCTGGAAAAGCGGATCATTCAGAAACTGAAAAAACAGATTGAAAAAGTCGTTTGAATCCGTTACAATAGTACCGGGTGAAAGAAAATGAAACTGTTTCTGATTTATCTGGCGCTGATCAGTATCGTCAGCATGATCGTCTGCATATACGACAAACGGCAGGCCGTCAGACACGGCTGGCGGATCCCCGAACTGCACCTGCTGCTGTGGAGCATTGCCGGCGGCAGTGTCGCCATGTATCTGACCATGCTGGTGATCCGTCACAAAACAAAACATCTGAAATTTATGATCGGCATTCCGCTGATCATCATCGTTCAAATGATTTTGGTGCTGAAATTTATTGTGGCGGCTTGACTTTTTTTGTTTTTTGCAATACAATGATATTACACTTCAAGGCGGGGTGAAAGTCCCCACCGGCGGTACAGCCCGCAAGCCCGTGAAACGGGTCGATTCGGTGAAACTCCGAAGCCGACGGTACAGTCCGGATGCGAGAAGGAACGATATTTCAATTCTCTACCGTCCTTGCAGTCGCAGGGGCGGTTTTCTTTATGGGAGGTCTGTTTATGCGAAAAAGACAAATCCGCGCGGTCGCGGTATGCGGCATTATGGGCGCGATCGGTTTTATACTGATGCTGTTGGAATTTCCGCTTTCTTTTCTGATTCCGCCGTTTATCAAGTTTGATTTTTCCGAACTGCCGGCGCTGATCACGACCTTTACATTCGGCCCGGTTTACGGGATCGCCGTTTGTCTGATCAAAAATTTATTGCACCTGTTCGTCAGTGCCACTTCCGGCGTCGGTGAACTTTCCAACTTTTTACTGGGTGCCGTTTTTGTCGGCATCGCCGGATGTTTTTACCGAAAAGACCGCACCCGGAAAGGCGCACTGATCGGAACGGCTGTCGGCGCGTTGTGCATGGCGCTGATCAGCATCGCCACCAACTATTTCATCGTCTACCCCATTTACGCTGCCTTTTTCGGCGGAATGGAAAATATCATTGCCGCCTACCGCGCATTACTGCCGCAAGCCGATACCCTGTTCAAATGTCTGCTGATCTTCAATTTCCCGTTCACGTTTTTCAAAGGATTCATCGACTCGGTTCTGTGTTTCGGCATTTACAAAAAATTATCACCCATCCTGAAATACGGGATCGGTGATAAAAACACTTGACAAACAGCGATTTTATGGTACAATAGTTTTGCAAATTGAATATTTCCTTATCACGAGCGGCGGAGGGAACAGGCCCGTTGAAGCCCGGCAACCTGTCGAAAGACAAGGTGCTACATCCTGCGGAATATCCGGAAGATGAGGTTTCTTATACCGCTTCTTTTCGGAAGCGGTATTTTTTTGGAGGTTATGAATAATGGCAAAAATGTTATTTACTTCGGAATCGGTCACGGAAGGTCATCCCGACAAAGTCAGCGATCAGATTTCCGACGCGATCCTGGACGCTATGCTTGCGCAG